>CAZMCW010000047.1:5568-19136 GCA_964564405.1 uncultured bacterium | reverse complement strand
AAATGGGAAAAAAGATTACAACAGTAAAACCCGAGCGCTCACCAATGCTGGTGATGCCACTTAAAACTGCGCGGTGTGCGCACGCGGGTTTTAGGTTTCATAAGCTAAGCATAACGAAACCCAAGTGAGTTTGTCTAGCTGAGTTTGTTTAGCTGAGTATTTGTTGGACCAACATCAACGTCTGTTAGGGCTTAAACGTTACGTATCCAAGGTGTTGAGCACGTCAGGCAAGTCTGCTAAAGCGTCAATGACGGCATCTGCAAAGGGTGGTTCAGCATAGTGCGGCGTACGTACCCAAATGGCTTTAAGGCCTGCAACTTGTGCGCCAGTAACATCTTTGTTAGGGTGGTCGCCGACGTAGACAGCACGCTCAGCAGGAACACCCAGCTTGTGTAAACAGCGCTCAAAAATGTGTGGGTTGGGTTTGGCGATGCCCTCAGCTTCAGAGATGTGAATGCTTATAAAATAGTGACGGATGCTTGCGCCATCAATTTTGGCGTTTTGACCCTTAGTTCTACCGTTGGTGATGAGCCCTAGCTTGTAGGTTTGCTGAAGTGAGGTGAGGAGCTCGAGCGCACCCTCATTAAGTACAGGATCATGCCCATAATGCTCGTAAAAATCATCAACAAGGTTATTTTGTAAGTTGATAGCCCAATCAGCACAAGCTTGCCCGTAGACATCGGGTTTGGCGGCATAACCGTTGTCGTCATAGTTCAAAACGGTCTCAACAAAGACCTCAGCTGAAATATTTCCGAGTTTGCCTGCGAAACGGGCGTGTTGGTTGTGCAAAAAGGCTGTAAACGTGCGTGTTCGGTCGAGTAGAGTTTGGTCAAGATCAAAGATGACGGCATCAAGCATAAATCAGCTCAGGATTGTTGACGGTTGGCGTAGAGTGCCCGCAAGTCGCGCAACATCTCGTTGATATTTTGGTAGCGGTCGTCGGGGCGTTTCTCGAGCGCGCGGATAACAATCTTTTCAACGTCGGCAGGCACGCTTGAGCGCAAGGAGGTAATGGGATCTGGTTTTTTGGTGGAAATAGCGCTAATAGTAGCAATGATGTTATTGTTACCGCTAAAGGGTTTAATGCCCGTGAGCATTTCGTAGAGCACCACGCCAACTGCCCAAATGTCACTGCGGGCGTCTACTTCTTTGCCGCGCACTTGCTCAGGTGACATGTAGTTGACGGTGCCAACGAGGGTACCTTCTTGGGTAGTGTTGGCTGAATCACTTTTAAGCGTCCACTTGGCCACGCCAAAGTCCAAAATTTTGATGACGCCATCGCTTTCAATAAACAGATTGGCCGGTTTAATATCACGGTGGACGATGCCCTCAGCGTGGGCAGCAGACAAGCCCCTAGCAGTTTGTACGGCGTAGTTTACAGCCCTACCAATTTTCATGGTGCCTTGGTTAATGCGTTCCTCGAGCGTCATGCCTTCCAAAAAGGGCATGACCATAAATGGTTGCCCGTGGGCAGTTTCATCAACGGTGTAGACGGTACAAATATTGGGGTGAACCAGCCTTGAGGCAGCTTGGGCTTCGCGAATAAAGCGCACCTGTTTTTCGGAATCTTTAAACTCTTTGGTAAAAAACTTTAGCGCTACGGTGCGCTCGAGCTTGGTATCAATTGCCCGATACACAACCGACATGTTGCCGCGCCCAAATTCTTCAATAATGTCGTAGTAACGCACTTGCTCACCTGCGAGAGCGTCTACTGGTTTTTTGGGTGGTTTGGCTGGTGACATGTTGCTGCGCCGCAGTAGTGCTGCAATACGCGCTTCAAGTTCTTCGGGGTCAAAGGGTTTATTGAGGTAGTCGTCGGCGGACGCAAGCCCCCGCAAGCGGCTGTCAAGGTCGCTTTGAGCTGTGAGCATCAAAATGGGGAGCGCGCTAATAGCTGCCGACCCACGAATATTTTCAGCAATGTCAAACCCACTCATATTCGGCAAGTTGACGTCGAGCACAGCAAGATCGGGTGGACTACTGAGGATGCTTTGTAAGCCCTCAGCACCGTCTCCACAAACTGTAACCTCGTGGTCTTCGTCCTCGAGAGTCATTGCAATAAGTCGCGCTACGTTAGGATCATCTTCGACCACGGTGATGATTGCCATGTTCTACACTATAAACCGAAGTGTGTGTTAGCAGCCTATATTGATGAGACGGGAGGGCGACATGGTGACTCGCGTATTTACGCGTGGCTCATTTACGTGTGATTCATAGACAAGTAGGTAGCTGGACTGGTCACATACCTCAAAACAATCTGTGAAACACTCTGTAGCATAATCTGCGACGTTGGCAAGATCGCGTGATGGTTACAACTAGAGATAAAGTAAACACACGCTAATGGCTAAAAGCCTGTCTAAACAGCTTCGAGTGATGAAAATTAACTGCCGATCACATTCAAAGATAAGTCTCTTGATGGAGAAAGATTTAATAGCGTGTCAATAAAGCAAGCCTTGATTAGATGTCGCAAAGACGCTTCAGCCAGCTTTTGAGACCTCGAGCTAGTTTGCTAGCGTTTCATCACTATCATTCATTTAATGTCTCATCACTACCACGTGATGATTGCGCACACACAATTGCTTGACTTTGAAGTTACCTTGAGCCGAAATTATAGCAGTTCCAGGATTGGTTCCCACACACTGAGTGGGTCGATTTCTACTCCTCTGGGTCGCACGCGCAACTGCCTGTGGCAGTTACTCGTGGAAACGCTATTAGTTACAAATATCAATACGTCCACACATCAAAACGGAGGATGTGCCTATAATCAGCTATGGCAGCCCTTTATGTTCCCGGCTTTGAAATTTCTGCCATCCTCAATAAAGGCGTACAAGCTGCTGTGTGTAAAGCGCGCCGCCAACAAACCAATCAAGCTGTTGTTATTAAACTAGCGTATAGCGATGCAGAAGCTAGCAAATTGGCAAGCGAGTTTGAGTTGCTGCGCTTGGTTGAATCTACCCACGTGGTCCGCGCTTACGAACTGACGACCATTGCAGATGCAAAAGCGCTTATTTTAGAAGAGGTTAATGGGCGAGCGTTGCAACCGCATCCGCAAAACTCAACAACAACTTCGGCACAATCTCACGTTATATCAGATGATCCTAGCGGGCTTGGCGCTAACACAAAAGATGTAGTTGAGGTTGACGCCAACCTAGGTACAACGCGCCTGAGTCAAAAGTTTTGGAAAATTGATGAAATTGTAACTATCGCCCAAGCTGTCACCCAAGCGCTTAGTGCTGTTCACGACGCAGGCATTATTCACCGCGATGTCACCTTGGGAAATATTATTTGGAACGGGCGCACGCGCCACGCTACCCTCATTGATTTTGGCATTGCTGTACGCACGGATTATTTTCAAGTTAACCCTGAAGACAGGCTACCGGGTACGCTCGCGTTTATGGCACCTGAGCAACTTGGCGGCTTGGTGGACGCCCGCGCAGACTTGTATAGTTTGGGGGTGTGCTTGTATGCGCTCACGGCGGGCCACATGCCCTTTGTAACCAGCAATCCTTTGGAACTTATGGACGCTCATCAGAGTATGGCCGCACCGCCCATAGATAAGTTTCGGGTGGGCATTCCTAGGGACTTAAGCCGTATTGTTATGAGGCTTTTAGCCAAGCACCCGGACGACCGTTACAGCTCGAGTCAAGCGTTACTTGCAGACTTACGCACCTCAACCATTTAGTGAGGCTAACTTAGCTACCCACAACCTCGAGCTTAAGCATACTGCGCAAATTTTCAGAAATATCGCTGGCAACGCTGTGTAATGCAACCAAGTTGAGGTTGTCATTTTGAAACAGCAAGCAGGTGTCGTCATGCTTTTTGTCGTGCTTTTCAGAGACCCGAATGACTTCAACAGCGCCCATACCTTCAACAATGTCAAGGGCTTCAGACAGACCTTCGACCACTTGGTAGTTGCCGCTGTCTGGGTCTAAACTGCCTTCGTTGCTATCGTTTTCAACTTCGTCTTCGAGCTTGCTAGCTTCAAGTAAAAGTGACATGGGATCGCTGTTCATGCTTTTGTCGCTAGCTGTTACTTGGGGGTCAAACCTAAAAAACCCCTCTTTGCGGTTCATGATGCGCAAAATAGAAGTCCGGTCAGATTTTTCAGTAGGAAGCACGTGAACTAAACGACCCCCCGAAAAGTAGAGTACCGTGCGGTCATCAAACACCAGTCCGCCCTCGAGGTTGAGCATGGCTACCATCTGCACCACGGCGTTGGCACCACCAACTAATTCTAAACGTCCGCGCAAACGTCCATCTAACGACGTTTGGTTTTGCGCCATGCTGTGCCGCCTGAGCATGGCTTCAACTCGAGCAAGCAACTTGGCGCTATCTGGTGGGGTTTCTATGTAATCGTCGGCAACTTTGAGGTCGTTACCGCGTCCGGCAATCGTTTGCGGGCTAGCTAGCAGTAACAGTGGCACGTCGCGCAGCAAAATATCTTGGCGAATTTTATAGGCAATATCGAACCCGTCCATGTCGCCAAATTCGACATCTAGCACAATAAGGTCAGCAGACTCGTTTTGGACGGCGTTGAGTGCTTTGGCACCCTCGCGGTAAACCATGAGGCTGTGTTGATTTGTTTTAAGCGCATCCTCAACGGTGCTGATGACATCTGCTTGGCTGCCTACGACGATTACTTGTGCCACGATTTTTATTGTACCTCAAAGTGTTAGGTTTGTGACCTGACGTGCGCTAGGGTGTAAGCCTTTTAACGTTAGTCGATGATGTTGCTGACGTTATCAAGCTACTTTTGTGTGGCCGAAGCTGCAAATTGGTAGCAAAGATATCTTCTGATTGATACATCTAGCAGCTATACGAGATGCTGTTAAACATGACTGATGTTGAATGTTGTACTTCAAGAAAGGGAGAAGGGGAGCAAGGGAGATTTCATCAGACACAAGCTAGACTTATACCAATGCATGTATCACAATTATCGTGGCGTTGCCAACCTCAAAGTTAGAAGATATAAACTTCGCAAACGTAAAAATACTAATAAATTGAAACTAGTATTGTCGGCAATGGGTAGTTTATCGATGACTTAAATGCAACGTAATGTTATGTGATGATCCTGTTAATCAAAATTAAGAACACTTAACTGGCATAGGCCGGCGGTGTCCGCCATTTGATGTTGCAGCCTGCGCTGGGGTATTGCTCACTCGCAACAGTGCTACCACTGATGACGGCCTCGAGCGCCGCCCGCAAATCTGCGCCACTCACGGGTTTATCGTTACCCGGACGACTTTCGTCCAAACGCCCTCGGTACACAAGTTTGTGGTTAGAATTAAACAAGAAAAAGTCAGGCGTACACGCAGCGCTAAAAGCTTTGGCGACATCTTGAGTTTCATCAAATAAATACGGAAAGTTAAAGTCCAAGTGCTCTGCTTGGGTGCGCAGGTCTTCAGGTTTGTCGTTTGGTGAAAGGCCCGGGTCGTTTGAACCAATGGCAACAATATGAGCTTTATCTGCATAGTCCTGACCAAGTTGGGCAAGTTCACCCTCAACGTGTTTTACGAAAGGGCAGTGCGTGCAAATGAACATGACCAGTAAGGGTTTACCTGTGACATCGGCATTGCTAAAGGTGTTGCCGGAAACGGTATCGGGCAGTGAAAACGCAGGTGCTCGGGTGCCTAGCTCGAGCATGGTCGAAGGAGTTAACGCCATCATCAACCTCCAAGGTGTGGGAATCGAAGCAAAAATACTTAGCTGCCTTAATAGCTGTGTTTACTTTAAGCCAAGCTCATGCATGCCAGCGTCAACAGCTTGACTATTCCTTGAGAACATCATGAAGTTCTAAGATTTTAACGAGCGTACAATGTGGCTTTCAAAATGTTATCTAGGAATGCTGTGCTACTCAGATCACGAGAACTCGGATCACTAAAAGTACTTCAAGCATAAGTAAAAACCTAATAATCCTCTAGGATGCAACCTGAATTAAAACACGGCTGAGGGCGTCAATATCTGCCTCATCATTGTAGACATTGGGTGAGATGCGCACGGCGTCGCCACGCACGGACACCGCAACGTTGGCATCTTGGAGTGCTTGTTTGAGCGTGTCTAAGTTGACCCGTTCAGGTAGCCGCACGCCAAATAGGTGATGGGCGCGGTAGTCATCGTCCTCGAGCTGGTAGCCGTAATCTGCTAACTGGGTGAGGGCGTGTTGGGTGAGTCTGCGGCAGTAGTCTTGGATGCGTGCAGGGTCACGCGCTAAAAGCTCACCCAGTGCGGCAATCATCATAGGAATTAGAATAGGGTTGCTTTTTTCGCCAACGTCATAGCGGGCTGCACCCGCTGCGTAGGTGTCTTGATAGTTCACCAGGCTACTAAAGTCTTCACTGCCAGCGCGGGTAATCCAGTTGTCCTCGAGAGGCCTACCACCTTCAAAACGCGGTCCGTAGTACGCGTAGCCAAGGCCGTAAGGACCCATAAGCCACTTGTAACCGCCGCAGATGAGGGCGTCTGGTTGGTAGCGACTAACGTCAAACGGCAGTGCGCCAACTGATTGGGTACCGTCAATTACAAGGGCGGCACCCACTTCACGTGCTTTTTGACCGATGGCGTCTAGGTCGAACTTGGTGCCATCTGCCCAGTGTATGTGTCCTAAAGCAACAACAGCGGTATCTGGCGAAATGGCATCTAAAATGGCTTCATTCCAATGCTGTCCGCGCGCGTTACCTTGCGGCGGCCGCACGGTATCAATAATGACACCGTCTGCTTGTAAGTTGCGCCATGAATAGACGTTGCTAGGAAACTGTTCGTGCAAAAGCAAGATGCGTTGTCCTGAGCTTAAGTTTAAGTTGGCAGCTACGGTTGCAATGCCATAAGACACCGCTGGTATGAGCGCAATGTGCGTTTCGGGCGCGTTCACAATCTTGGCAAAGCGGCGCTTAGCTTCATTGACGCCGCTAAAAAAGTCAGGCGGGCTAATCTGCGTGGGGACTGTTTTGGACATAACGCCCTCATGCCCGGCGGCTTCAACCGCTTTGGATAGGGGAGACATGTAAGCGCCGTTGAGGTAATGAAGTCCTGGCGGCAGTGAAAACGCATCTTGCTGACAACTCAATGGTGAGTAGGTTGAAGGTGCAGTAAGTGGTGAAATCATGTGCTCAAAATACCCTTTGACAGTTCAAGATGATGTTTCATATCAGCTTTGTTGGCGTAGGTTGGCGTAGGTTTGTTAGACGTAACATCTAAAGCATACTGATGCCAAAGCAGTCACAACCTCATGATAGGCTGGTGTTTTAGATGACGGGATTTAGTGAGGATTAGTGTGCTTGAGATAGCTCGAGCTACCTCAAGTTTGTTAGCAGCGTGCACTTCAAGTTTACAGCCCACTCAAGTTTACAATTTGCAAAACGCGTGGTAACAGACAGATAAGCTCGAGCACGAGATTGGCTACTAAACTCACATGTATCTTAAAACCTCTAGCTGGCAAAATATGCGTCAGCTAGACCTAAATATGCGGCGAAAGGATAATCATGACCAATTCTCAACCTTCACAAGCTGGACAAGCTGAACAACGTCTTGCTGGTAAGGTAGCAGTTGTAACAGGCGGTAGTGGCGTATTAGGTAAAGCAATGGTAGGCGCGCTAGCTGGTGCGGGCGCACAGGTGGCCTTGCTGGGCAGTAAACAAACCTCAGCAGATGCTGCTGCGCAAGAACTAGCTTTGGACAATGTGACGCCGCTTGCGTGTGACGTGCTCGAGAAAGCCTCAATTGAACATGCTAAGGCTGATATAGTTGACCGTTTTGGACACATCGACATTTTAGTCAACAGTGCAGGCGGCAATCACCCCGAAGGCACAACCTCTAACGACCGCAGCTTTTTTGACATTGACCCAAGTGCGGTTAAATTTGTCACTGAGCTTAACTTTTTAGGGACCTTACAAGCGTGTCAGGTGTTTTGCCAAGACATGGTGACACGCGGCGAGGGTGCGGTTGTCAACATCAGTTCGATGGCCTCAGAATTACCGCTAACCCGGGTACTCGCTTACAGCGCTGCCAAAGCTGCAGTGAACAACTTGACGCGTTGGCTAGCTGTTCACATGGCTCAAACTTATAGCCCTAACATTCGGGTAAATGCCATTGCCCCAGGTTTCTTTTTGACCGAACAAAACCGCTATTTGTTAACGCAAGAAGACGGCTCGTGGACACCGCGCGCACAAACCATACTAGCTAACACACCAGCTGGACGTCTGGGTGAAGCAGACGAGTTACTCACAACTTTGCTGTGGTTGGTTGATCCGGCAGCAAGTTTTATCACCGGCACGATTATTCCGGTAGATGGTGGATTTTCAGCGTTTGGTGGTGTTTAAACTAGTATCTTAACGTGCTCGCCCACTTGACAGTATCTGCCACAGAAGGTGTGTCGTTGGCATAGCGTCCGTAGTGCGCGTGGGCTACGCGCAAAGCTGGACTAACTAAAAACGTAGCCGGCATGCGAGTGCGTTCACCCTCGAGGTCGCCGCCAGCTGTGCCAAGGCGCATACCTGCTAGATAGCCGCTGAGGTTGCGCGGGTCCAGTAAGCCCAAAAACGAACTGTTTGTTCGGTAGAGCGTGTGAGCTTTGTGCTCAGCATCTGCAAGGAGTAAAAAGGGTGGTTCCAATTGCCCTACGTGTTCTTGTACAACACTGGTCATGGAACTAAAAACACAAACAACCTCAATATCAGCTTTGTGAAGGCGGTCGTATTGTTGTATGAGTTGATTGACGCGGTGACTGGCAAAAACGGATCCTGCGTGACCCAAAAACGACAACAAGCAAGTTTTACCCCGGCGGGTTACCAGCGAAAACGCAGTACCTTCTAGGGAAGGCAGTAAAAAATTAGGTGCGCTGTCGCCATTGTCAAGTTGGCTGGTGTCGTCAAAGCTATATTCTTCGCTACTATCGCCGCTGAGGTCAATTTGTTCAACTATGCCGCGCCGCTCGAGCAAGAGCAGTACTCTAAGCAAACTATCCCAGTTCAAAACTAACTCAGTTGAAAGTTGTAAAAGGGTGCGCGGTTTAAATAGCGCTGCTAAAATGCGCCACTCGAGAATCGTAAAATCGCTGGTGCGTTTAGAAAAATCGCCCACGTCGCCAACAACACGAAACGCGTCATAAGGACTGAGCGTAAACGCGCCTAAATCTGCGAGGGCGTCTAACCGTTGCGCAATGTCCTCACTTAGTTTTTGAGGGTCAGCACCCGGCTCAATAAACCCAATAGGTTGCTCACCTTCTTGGAATTCATAGACACCTGTGGTGTTGTGAAAAATCGGTAGTAAAGCCATCTCCACACGAGCTTCTAAAGCTAGTGTCAAAAATTTGGGCTTAACGCGCCCTTCGGTCAACATGACCTCGCGGGTACGGCGGTCTGCTTTAAGATACGCTTGTAGTTCGCGCAAACGCTCAGAAGACGCACCCAAGCTAATCAAAAAATCGCTAAGTTTAGGTGCAAAAGGCGTAAGTACCCGCCCGATACGCCCTTCTGAAAATGAAAATGCACTGTTGAGGCGCTCATCTGGATAGTTAATAAGAAGGACACCTGTGCGCGCGTCGCGGTAAAACGCTTGCAACAATTGAGGTAGGGGCGTGTCATGAAGGTTGCCAGTTTGTGTGTTTTGCGGTACTGAGATCTCTGTCACCATAGTTGGGCCTGCTGTAATGTGTTGCTGTGTGAGTAGCTAGATGCGTGAGTAGCTGTATAACGTAAGCTTGTCGATGTTGATCTGCAGACCTTAAATTGGTTTGCGTAGGTCTTACTTAGTGCGTAGGTCTTACTTAGTGCGTAGGTCTTAGGTTGATTTAAATCTTAGTATATCTATGTGGGTTTAAGTCTGCATGATCTACCGGGTTTTGGGTTTACCAGGTTTTGGGTCTACACAGGTTTTGGGTCTACACAGGTCATAGGGTAGCGCAAATCATGAACCAATACAGATTGTAAGTCTGAACCGCTTAATATAGCGTTGCTGAACTAGGCAGCTCCTTAGTTATACCAAGTCTAACAGCACACAGCATATATCTCTATATGATTTATCTTGTGTTTACCGATTATCTTAACTTACGGGCTAAGTTGGCGCTAAGTTGGCAGTGGGTAATGACTGAACCGATGCTGTGCTGCTCGAGCCCAGCACCTAAGATTAACTCAAGTCAGGATTAACACAGAACCAACCTAAAGCGCGCTAAACAACCATCAACCTACTGCCCCAGCTATTAAACAACCACAAATGTACTTTGGCTCATGAAAATCAGCGTTTAGGATTTCAATAAAAAATATCCACCATTTTAGAGACACTTGTTTATGGATACTTACTAAAATTTCAATGCCTAAACTTCGCACTTGTAGTGGTGAAGCGTACTGACACTGGTAAAGTACAAATGTCATCCTCGTACAAGTTACAAAATTCAGTTTAGCCTAGCGCAACATGATAAAATAGTGAGGTGCTCACAAGGGCACGTGTTACTTATATAATACTAGAGTGATGTTTTGATGTCGCTTTGCGGCATCAAAATCGCTCTTGAGAGCGTACCTTAGATGATTCAGACTATGACTTTTAAGAGTCAATTTGGTATAAACTAAGCTAAGTCTAAATATAATTTGGGATTGACAGGTATGTTAAAGATTGCATTGGTTAAAAAGTGCGAAGGCTCAAAAAGTATAAATGATAGAAATAGTATGGCCGTTGACTGAAAAAGTAGAGAACTGCTTGAAATACATCCTATATGAGGTAACAGTACTCCACAGTGTTGGTAAGTTGGATCCTGAATTGTATTAAAGTAAGTTGAGTTGACATAGGCAGAGCTAGTTGACAGAGATAATTGTGAAGATTTGTTTGCCTTATAGCTTGGACATATGCTGCTAGCAATGCTGCTGGCCGGGCAGCTTTTACTACAGAACAGTTTGTACTATAAGGTGATGCAAATTTATTGTGGAGCAGTATTAGATAGAACTAGCTCGAGTTTGGTTTGGGGCGGGTAATGGTTGATCGCTTTTTAGGAAACTACAAGATTTTGTCGCAACTTGGTGCGGGTGGTGCAGGTGTTGTGTACACAGCCCAAGACCTGCGGCTTAAACGGCATGTTGCCCTGAAAGTTTTATCTGGGCAATTTGGTGCTGATAGCCAAGCTAAAGACCGCTTTTTAGCAGAAGCGCGTGCAGCTGCCGCCCTAGACCACCCTAATATTGGCACCATTCACACCGTAGAAGAAACGCCCGAGGGACAGTTATTTATTGTTATGTCACTGTATTCGGGTAAAACCCTTGAAGCGCTTATTAAACAAGGACCTGTGCCTATGCAACAAGCACTCGACTACGGCTATCAAGTGCTGCAAGGGCTTCACTATGCGCATGAAGCAGGCATTGTTCACCGTGATATTAAACCTGCTAACGTCTTTGTGACTGACCGTCAACTGGTTAAAATTTTAGATTTTGGCATTGCCAAGATGCAAGATTCCAAACTCACACGCGACGGTGCGGTGTTGGGTACGCTTGCTTACATGTCGCCCGAGCAACTTGTGGGTAAACCGTCTATTGACGGGCGCAGTGATTTGTGGTCGTGGGGACTCACATTGTTTGAACTGCTTACGTCTAACTCAACTTTTGACGCGCAAGGTATGGCTGTTGTCAACGCTATTTTGCAGGGCCAACCGCGCCGGTTGGAAGAGTTCTTGGAGCCGAGTGCCGAGCGCGACGCCGTGCAGCGAATTTTAGACCGGATCATTACCAAAGACGCTGACGACCGTTTTAATAATGCACTCGAGGTAGCCACTGCTATTGAACCGCTCCTCAGCGATATGCGTTACCAACTCACCGGTGCTATGCCCACAGCAAGTGTTCAAGCTGTTGTACAAGAAGTAGCTAGTAGTACACCTGAAATTCCCAATAATTTGCCAAGTCGCAACCGAGGGTTTTTTGGACGGGAAAGAGAACGTGCCCGCATTGCTGAGCTACTTGCAGATGAAGACACTGCTTTACTTTGCTTGATTGGCCAAGGCGGCGTAGGCAAAACCCGGTTGGCGCTGCAAGTAGCCATCGAACAACTGGCCGAGACAAACTTTCCAGACGGTATTTACTTTATCTCGCTAGATTCGTTAGAAAGTGCTAGCGACGTGCCTTTGCGCGTTGCTGAAGCCCTCGAGGTAGACCTACAAGACAAAGGCTGGGACGACATCATCGACAAAGTTGCAGACGAGCGTTTGCTGATTGTCCTCGATAACTTTGAGCATGTGATTGAAGCTGCTGACGACCTTGATATTTTGCTCGAGTCCTGCTCCGGGGTCACAGTGCTAGCGACCTCCCGTGAGCGCTTAAACCTCGAGCAAGAACAAGTGTTAGACCTTTCTGGGTTTCAACTTCCTGAAAGTATCGATGACGACTTCAACGACTATCCAGCAACGCGCTTTTTTATTGAAGTTGCCAAGCGAGTCAAGCGGTCATTTGCGCTCGAGCCAGACGATAAACCTCACGTGCTAGACATTTGCAAGCAGTTACAAGGCTGGCCTTTGGGTATTGAATTAGCTGCGGTTTGGGTTAAACACATGCCGCTCGCTGACATTGCCAAAGAAATTAGTCAAAATATTGGCTTTTTAGAAACCCGTACCCGCAATATTAGCGAGCGTCACCGCAGCGTGCGGGCGGTGTTTGACTATTCGTGGAAACTTCTAGCCAATGACGAAAAAGATGTACTTCGCAAGTTGTCAGTCTTTCGCAACGGGTTCCGGCGTGAAGCGGCCTCAGGCATTGCCTCAGCGAAGTTAGCTGTACTTGCCTCACTGGTTGATAAATCTTTGCTACAAGTCAGTGAGCATGGGCGTTACGAACACCATCCGCTCATTTACCAATTTGCTGCTGAAAAACTTAGTGAAGATCCCGAAGCGCTAGCTACTACTGAGCGTGCACACGCTTTGTATTACGCACAGTTATTGGGTAGTTTGAGGCCCAGTCTACGCGGTGAAAATCGCAAACGGGTCACGCGTATTGTTAGTTCAGAACTTGAAAATGTGCGTACAGCTTGGCGTTGGTCGAAAGCTCACCGCGATGTCAGCAAAGAGGAACGGGCAGCCTTCAAAAACTTCTACAGCTTTTTATCTTGGTTGGTTTAGAGATCGTAGTTGGTTTAAAGATATAGGTTTGACGACAAAGCAAGCGTTGGTGGCAGCATATATAAATCGTTCAAATAAGTATAAGGTGCGCTCGTGCTGGTACTATCGTTTCGTAGGCAGTGTTGGGTAGATGAGCCTCGAGCTGAGGTACGTACTTTAGTTGGATACGCTTGGGAGACACAACTTGCTAGAATAAGGTAGAGCGGTGAGGGTAGCCTAGTCGCGGTAGTTAACTGTTGAAGTGAACCTACTGAGGAAAGTCCGGGCACCGCAAGGCAGAGTGCCAGATAACGTCTGGGCGTGTAAGGCGACGGCAAGTGCAACAGAAAGCAGACAGCCCGGTCATGCTCATAGAGCATGGTTGAGGTCACGGTGAAACGGTGTGGTAAGAGCACACCAGTGCTTGTGGTAACACAGGCAGCTAGGTAAACCCCACTTGGTGCAAGGTCCGCTAGGGAGAGAGAGCTTGCCCGGCTCGTTGGGATCT
>CAZMCW010000047.1:1467-5558 GCA_964564405.1 uncultured bacterium | reverse complement strand
GACTGCCTAAGGCGGTTGGCGACAGCCGTCTCAGATAGATGACTAGGGCGCGTAACAGCGTACAGAACCCGGCTTACGACCCTCCCGCTTTTTCCTCTAAAAATTTCTCGGGTAAGTAACTCCTGCTCAGGCAACCTCTTAAACATAGCTTTTTAAACATAGCTTCTTAAACGTAGCCTCTTGAATAATGCAGTAGCGCATCTCTTCAGCGGGCTGCTTTCAAATGGTGCTTGCAATGATGGCTCACTAAGATTAAATTGCTGTCAAACTACTGACAATCATACATATATCTTAAAAACGTAGCACTCATCACCATAGAATCGTAGCCTCTCACCAATTTGTGATATTTTTCGCATCGTGTTGATTTGTTTACATGTGAGCATGTAAAGCGTGTAATGTGCTGATTCTAAGCGCGTGCCTAGCTGGTTCACGCTAATCTAAGGGGCCGCGTTCTTGCTATGTAAGTGCGGTTAGCTAGTGACGTACGTAGGGCGTGTTTTCTCATTAAATTGCCATGTAAATGCGTTACCGTGCAGCGATTTTAGGGCTTGTGTGAAATAAGGGCGTGCTACACAGTCTAGCTGTCTCTATGAGCGCAGGTGTAAAGAGGACATGGGCAATTATCTCGAGGCATTTAAACCTGTTTGAATCAGACGAATCAGAATTAAGACAAAGATATTTTGTGAACGAAACTGCCCCACCCCACATTCCGGTTATGCTCGAGGCTTGCCTCGAGGCCCTCACTGTGCCGTTAGATACGGCGCAATCAGACACGGTGCAATCAGACACGGTGCAATCAGATACGGTGCAATCAGACACGGTGCAGCCGGAAAACTGGTGTATCGATGGCACCTTTGGGGCTGGCGGACATAGCCAGGCGCTGCTCGAGCGCGGCTACCGTGTACTTGCGCTTGACCGCGACGACCGGGCGCAGCAGTTTGCGGGTCCCCTGGCAGCTAACTACCCAGAGCAGTTTGTGTTTGTCCAAGCTAATTTTCAAGATATGGCAGAGGTTGCACGTGAGCAGGGCATTGTGCCTAAAGGTGTGCTGTTAGATTTGGGTGTCTCGAGCATGCAACTTGACGAAGCAGAGCGTGGCTTTGCGTTTCGTCAAGATGGGCCGTTGGACATGCGTATGGGGCTCAATGACACGTCTGCAGAAGCATTGGTAAATAACGCGTCTCAGGACGAGCTTGCAGCCATCATCTATAAATATGGTGAAGACCGCTACAGCCGGCGCATTGCTAGGGCTATTGTGGCAGCTAGAGAAACTGAAACCATCACCACAACAGGGCAACTTATGAAAGTTGTTGCCTCAGCGTATCCGGGGCGGGTGGGCTCGAGGCATGACCACCCCGCGCGGCGTACTTTTCAGGCTCTGCGCATCGTGGTCAACGACGAACTTCAAGCTCTTGAAAACGCACTAGATGCTGCAGCAACCTGCTTGGCTGAAGGTGGGCGGCTAGTTGTTATGAGTTATCACTCGTTAGAAGACCGCATTGTCAAAGTGTTCATGCGCGGTGGCATAATGACGCCTCTACACAAAAAACCTTTAGTTGCTAGCGAGCAAGAAATTAAAGCCAACCCCAGAGCCCGCAGCGCTAAATTGCGTAGCGCCGTAAAACCGGTAAAACCGGTAGCTAACGTCACAACAGATACACCAAAGTTGATATCTCCATCTCACGTGTCACAAGAAAGGACACCTTCCTCATGATGAAACGTTTACGCCGTTATGCCAGCTACTACGTTGTACTGTTGATGGTGCTAGCTGCACTTGGTGCAAACAATCAGCGTTTACACCGCCAACAATGGCAGATGATTGACCAGAAAAAGACCATGCAGCTCGAGCTTAGCCGTTTACACGCCCAAGAAGCTGCCTACTTTGGTGCACCTGCTGTGCGCGTGTGGGCTTTGGCAAGAGGCATGATTGCCTCACCTGAAGGCGCAAGTGCCGGCTTTATTTTTGCAGAAGCAGCACCTGCCGTTGAGGTGTTTGAACCTGTTAATGAACTAGAAATTGTGACTATCTGGTAGCTTCTGGCTTGTCGTACTACTTAAATCCACTCGTCCTAGATGGCTTTACGAGCTGTGTGGTGGCTATTGCTAACGCTTACGTTGAAGGTGTTAAGCTAATATTGTTGCTAGACAGAAAGTAAAGTTACCGTGATGTTGAATGCTGATAAACTCAAAAGAGGATATCTATAAATTGTCTAGCGAGTATTGGTTATACCAAGTCCGAAAAAACACATCATAAATCCCTGCGGGATTCATTCTGTCTGACACGGACTTGGTATCTGTTTCTACTCGCTCCGCTTGGGTTACTTTGTTACCAAAATAACCGGAAATGGTATTAGATGATGGTACAGATGAGTGGTGAACTGGTATTTAGAGCGTATCAATTCACCTATCTATAAATACACTCTATGCATAAAATGTGAGCATCTGAATAATGTAGAACATAACTAAACGATATTAAATGACCTCAAAATACTTAACCAGAATTAGGCTATAGCTACACAAACATCTAAATCTGAAGCAGATGTAATCATCGTAAGAGCAGCGCAGGTTACATACGAAGAGACAGGATGCAGCATGATAAACGACAAACAACCTGAAACTTTACGCTTGCAAAAACGCAGTCTTATTTGGCTTATTTTGCTGTTGCCTTTGTTACTCGCTTTACTTGGCTTTTTGCAACTACAACTGCGCCTACCTGACTGGCCACTCGCACCTTATGAAGACATTACCAGAGGGAGTATTGTCGCTACAGACGGTACAGTCTTTGCCGAGGGTGCCGTTGAAGCGCGGGTGTATCCACAAGGTCCTTTAGCTGCGCACGTGGTGGGTTTTAGTGGTCGCCGTCAGCCTAATGGTCGTTACGGTCTAGAAGGTTTGGAATTTACCTTAGATGACCGCTTACGCCGGGGTGATGCCGTGACCATCACCATTGATCCGGTATTACAAGCAGCTGCTCAGGATGCGTTGCGCCGGGCCGCCCTATCGCGGGGTGCTGAAAATGGCACCTTTGTTATTTTGGAAAGTGAAACTGGGCGTGTGCTGGCTGCGGCAAATTATCCAGATTATGACCCTAATCGCCTCGAGCAAGCTAGCTCAACTAGCATGATTAACCGGGCTTTTTTGCAACAAGTTGAACCAGGGTCAACCATGAAACCCTTTGTGATCGCTGCACTTATGGAAAGCGGTTTATTAGATGCTCATGAAATCCTCGAGGTAGAGATGTCCATGCGGGTGGGCAATCAAACCTTTAGAGATGTTGCCCAGCACGGACCTATTTTGAACGTCACAGAAATTTTGCGTTACTCGAGCAACGTCGGCATGATCAAGTTAGGACAGCGTTTTACACCGCAAGCGCTTTACCATTGGTTTGAGGCGTTTGGGTTTGGGCGCGAAGTTGAATTAGATGGTGCGTTTACCAGGGCAGGACAAATTAACGCTTGGGAGAGTTGGGTGCCGCAAGATCACGCATCGTCAGCCATTGGGCAGAGTTTGTCGGTGACGGCGCTACAACTAGTAGCTGCTTACAACGTATTTGCCAATGACGGCGTGTACGTAGCGCCCAGGCTTATTGAAGACGAACCGTGGCGGCCCGCGCGGCGGGTTATTTCGGCAGCGGTTGCTAAACAAATTCGTCAAATGTTGGTCTACACCGTTGAAGAAAGTAGCCTTGTACGCGCTAGAGTACCTGGTTTTGATGTAGCCGGTAAGTCAGGTACGGCTGATATTTTTGATCACGATGCGGGGCGCTACATTGAGGGCGATTACACCATGAGCTTTGCAGGCATTTTTCCAGCCGATAACCCTAAGGTTACTGCTTTGGTTTACTTGCAAAAACCTCAGATAGGAACAACAAGTTCACTGGTAGCAACACCTATTTTTAGGGTGGTTAGCAGTGAAGCGATCGCCCGTTGGGGACTTGCGCCTCGAGAATAATATTCTTTGGTTGGGCATTACAAAAGGGTTTGTGTTGTAGCTGCTTCACAAACAGTGTTAACGTCAGAGACGAATAGCAGTTCCAGGATTGGTTCCCCCACACTGAGCGGGTCGATTTCTACTCCCCTAGGTCGCCCGCG
>CAZMCW010000047.1:0-1382 GCA_964564405.1 uncultured bacterium | reverse complement strand
AAGGGGCACATCACCCAATTACAGCTGCGTACATCAGCATCACATCTAACGACATCAATGCTGATGTACTGGTTTGGGCTACGTTGTTGATGTGGCAGGCTGCAACTTGAACGCATCACCTTCTTGATCGAGACGCTCGAGCACAGCTTTTGCCCGCCAAGCGAGCCACGCAACTTGCGCTGTACTGCCCAACAAAAACGCCACGATGGCAACATAGATACCAGGGATGCTGGCAACGACAATGCCTGTGAAAAGCAATATGGCTGAAACAACCAGCGAAACTACAACAGCTTCGGTGACATGCCTAGTAGTACCCTTGGCCACGATGAGTCCTTGATACAAATTGCGCAAGCACGAGATAGCCGGCCACAAGATGCAGTACACGAACGCTGCTTCAGCGATAGTTGCAAGCTCGTTAGGTAAACTCACAACGTGTTCAAAGTAGCCTGTGGCAAGGGGCGTAAACGCAAGGATCACGAGCAAACTTGTGAGCACTGAACTCAAGATCACAGCAAAGCGGCGCAAGTCGCGAAAACTGGCAACGTTTTCTTTGAGAGACGTCACAACGACCTCGTTGTAGGCAAATCCCATACTACGAAACAAAAAAATGAAAGAAACAAGGACTGGCCAGACTGCGTTTGAGGTGAGTGGATTGGGCATGCGGTTGAGGGCAAACGCGCCTAAGGGTTGCGAAAAGAGCAGCACAAAACTGGTTAACGCTAAGGGAACATAAAACCCTCGAAAGTGCTGCCAAGATAAGTGTGCTGTGCTGTCAGTAGCATCTTTTATGTGATGTTTGATGACCGGGCGGGCACGCAGACCAATAAACACAGCTTCGGTAAGCACGCCGCAACTAATACCAAGTGCCGCCACGACAATACCGGGTTGCCCTAGCATGACCCCGGTGGTCATCCCAAGTACGTTGCCTAGTAAGCGCAAAGCCGTCCCGATGCTTACGACGCTCGAGCTCCCGTAACGTATCAGCACACCCTGGTGGAAGCGCCGGTAGCCGATGCTCCAGGTCCAAGGCAGCATCAACCTGAGGCCCGTGCGGGCAGGTTCAATAATTTCTGCGGGTGGGCGCATCCACTGCACCACGACAAGGTCAAACAGGGGTGTAAATGCGAGTAGCGCATGAAACACGGTGATGATGCCACATGTCCACATCATGAAGTGATACATCCGTGTGTAGGCTTGTTTGTGGTCAGTAAGGGCCGTTGCTGCTGCTAACAGCATGACAATAGGCGATTCAATGATGAGGGCCAGTGGAAAAACCACCCCGCCCATAGCTGCGAGTTGCACCGTTGGATCTGCTAATCGAGCAATGACGGCGCTGACTAAGGGCTGCTCGAGCCCCATAAATACCCAGCTTAAGGCGAGTG
>CAZMCW010000046.1:13336-19274 GCA_964564405.1 uncultured bacterium | reverse complement strand
CCGAGCGGCTCCGAGCGTTGCGCGAGACAACTCGCGAGCAGAAACAGATACCAAGGCCAACTAGAACGTAATGAACTCCGTAGGAGTTTATGATGTGTTTTGTCGGACTTGGTATAATTCGTTTGTGTGTCACATAATGCTTAAAAGCATCTAATACCAAATTGACTCTTGAATGTCATAGTCTGAATCATCTAAGGGTACGCCCGAGCTGCGCTGTACTTCGTAAACACGAGCGATTTTGATGCCGCGATGCGGCATCAAAACATCACTTTAGTATAATATGTCCACTATGGATTCCATAGTTTATCCTACCTGCTCTTGCAGGGGTTGATTCTTCGAGAAGCAACCGGGTTTAGTATCACTTGGCTCCACAAGCACTTAAGCTCAAACGCATGTTGCCAACCTCGAGCAGACAAACGTCTAAAAAACACGACAACCTGCTATGATCACAAGCGTTATGACCTCGCAAGATACCTCCTCTGTAGACACAGACATTGACACAACCATTGACTCAACCATTGACACAACTATCCCCACGACAGATACTTCTGTTGAGATACCCCCAACGCCATCAGAACCCAATCCAGAACCTCTCACCGTCATGCCGCCGTCACCGGGGCCAGATATTCTTTCGCTCGGTGAGCTGTTAGTTGAAATCATGCGGGACACGGTGGATAGTCCCTTGAGCCAAATTGGCACGTTTTTAGGGCCTTATGCCAGTGGCGCACCTGCCATTTTTAGCCACGCAGCTGCGCAGCTTGGTGGCAACGCTGGTTTTGTAGGCGTGTGCGGCAACGACGCGTTTGGCTTTCAGTGTGTGAATAAACTGCAGCAAGCTGGGGTGGATATTAGCCACATTCGCACAGCGGACGAGCACACTACGGGTACAGCGTTTGTGAGTTATAAGAAGGACGGCTCGAGGCAGTTTGTCTACCACATGAAACACAGCGCCGCAGCATTGCTAGCTGTGAGCGATGTTGATGCAGATTGGCTTACCCATTGCCGCTGGCTCCACATTACCGGGTCCTCACTGGCACTTTCGGAGACTGCTAGAGAAGCTTGTTACCACGCTGCCAAACGCGCCAAAGAGGTGGGTGCACACATTAGTTTTGATCCCAACTTGCGCCCAGAACTAGTCAATAGTAGCGAGATTCAAACGCTTTGTGAACCCATCCTCGACCTTGCTGATGTGGTTTTACCCAGCGGTCACGAAGCCGCCTTACTCCTCGGACTAGATGTTAACGAGCAAGTTGATGATGGTGAAAGTGCAGCTAGGGCGCTCCTACGGCGTGGTATTAAAACTGTCATCCTCAAACTGGGGGACCGCGGCTGCAAAGTTTACTCAGGCAGTAACGTGCATGCTATCGACGCTATTAACGTGCAAGAGGTTGACCCTACTGGCGCTGGTGACTGTTTTGCAGCAGGTTACGCGGTGGCACAACTCAGCGGTTGGGGTGTCATTGACAGTGCCCGTTTTGCCAATGTAGCTGGCGCGCTAGCAGTCACCACTCAGGGTCTTATGGAGGCTAACCTGAGCCGGGCTGAGGTTGAAAGTTATCTCTAATAAGGGCGTTCGACAACATCTAACCAACAATCTTCTCTAGCATCATCCGAAGTCAGCCGTGTACACTATGCGCTGATACACTGAGCTATACATCATGTTTGTACTGAACGACCTCAAAAGGAGATGTCATGACGGACAACGTTGCAGATGCACCTCTCACAGCTACAACGCCAACAGATAATAGCTATGCCCTTAAAGATTTTTTGAAAGCAACCGTTCAGGATTCAGACCGCAATAATCACTTTGAGCTAGAAAACCCGTACACATTAGAGATTAATTTGCCTGACAATGGTCGCGTTAAAGCCAAGCGCGGCAGCATGGTGGCGTACACCGGTGACTTCAAGTTTAAACGTGAAAGCATGTTGGCTGGCGGCCTCCGCAAAGCCTTTATGAAAGCAGCCACCGGCGAAGGTCAGTCGATTATGGACATCACCGGGCGTGGGCGCGTGTACTTAGCAGATAAAGGCAAGCGCGTGCAAATTTTGCGATTAGCTGGCGAGAGCATTGTAGTTAACGGCAATGATTTGCTGGCACTCGAGGACGGCATGGATTACGACATCACCATGATGAAGCGCATCGCTGGCATGTTAACAGGCGGACTTTTCAACATTCGCGTGAAAGGTTACGGGCTCATGGCACTCACTACGTATTACGCACCGCTGACCTTGCGAGTTCGCCCCGACGCGCCGGTCCTCACCGATCCCAACGCCACGGTGGCCTGGAGTGGTAGCCTTAACCCCAAACTCAAAACAGATATGAACTGGGGCACGTTTATTGGGCGCACGAGTGGCGAAACGATTCAGCTCGAGTTCACAGGCAAAGGCTGGGTCGTTGTGCAACCTTATGAAGAGGTTTACTTCCAAGCCAGTTGATTGCTACTTCAAGCACTGTAGTGAGGCAAGATACCCTCAATCCAAACGCTAGTTAAGTGACGTTCATGTTATTGTCGTCATGAATGTTTTGGCAGTTAGCACACACCAAATTTGTTGGTTATTAGGTGTAACAACACAGACCACAACTCTCACCAAGGAGGATAGATCATGAAGATCTCGCAAACCAAACTCGACAACCTCAAAGCTTGTGCCAACGACCACGGCGTAATTAGCGCGGCGGCGATGGATCAACGCGGGTCGCTCAAAAGAGCGATTGCCGCTAGTGGCCGTGACGTCACCGACGACGACTTGCGCGCGTTCAAAAAGTCTGTAACCCAAGTACTCACCCCCCACGCGTCAGCTATTTTGCTTGACCCAACTTGGGGTTTAGAAGCCGCTGCTGCACGCAGTGACAACACGGGGTTGCTGCTTGCTTACGAAGAAAGCGGCTACGATAACGACGTACCAGGGCGTATCCCCAGCCTCATTTCCGGCTATAGCGTGCGCCGCATCGCCGAAGCCGGTGGCAGCGCCATCAAAATTTTGCTTTACATTAACCCTTTTGACAAAGAGGAAATTAACGAGCAAAAATATGCCTTCACCGAGCGCGTCGGTGCCGAGTGCGAAGCTGTGGGTTTACCCCTCTTTTTGGAGCCAATCACCTACGACGACAGCATCACCGACTCGTTTGAGTTTGCTAAAGCCAAACCCAAATACGTCATGGCGGCCATGGAAGAACTGTCCAAAGACCGTTACGGCGTTGATGTGCTCAAGCTCGAGTTTCCACTGCTTGCTAAGCACACGGGCGGCCTCAAAGCATCTGAAGGTAATGAAATTGCCTACAGCCGTGAAGAAGCCACCGACTACCTCAAGCAAATGGGTGAGATGGCAACCAAGCCCTATATCTTCCTGTCTGCTGGGGTAGATATGCCAGTGTTCTTGGAATCGCTCGAGCTGGCTGCTGAATCTGGCGTGCGCTATAACGGCGTGCTGTGCGGACGTGCAACCTGGAAAGGTGGCATTCCCGTTTACGGTGAAAGTGGTGCAGACGCCCTTACAGACTGGCTTAGCGGCGAAGGCGTGGATAACATTAAAGCCCTCAACGCGGTGCTGGATTCTAGTGCCAACCCTTGGTACGACATCTACGGTGGCATGGACAAAATTGAGGTCACTGCTTAAAACTCATACCTAAACGATGACTCTCGAGGGGCGCTTTAGAGCGTCCCCTTTTTGTGGTTGATGTTTATCCATCACGCTACGACCTCAATCTAGGGCTGGCATCTTTGTAGTGTGTTGTCTGTAATGCCCTCTCTCCATCTCCCCTTCTCCCTCTCTCTCACCGTGTTCTTCACTACAACATCACTACGCCCTACCACCATGTCTACCAACTCGCAGCATGGTAGCTTAGCTAGCGTGGCAGACGTTTTGTATTACCGTGACCTACAGCTCCCGCAACAAGCTAGCCTCCCCCCGTTCAAACCACCACCGCGCTTTGGCACAACCTATTTTTCGGACTTTGATCCGCAACACCCTACCCAAGAAACAGCTGTAACACAGGTGCAAGCATTTGCAAAAAAGCCCGCCAACGCCCAGCAAAACGGACGTTGGTTTTGGCAGTCCAAAGCTCAGTTAGGCGAAGGGCTGTATTTAGATGGCGGTTTTGGTGTGGGTAAAACGCACCTATTAGCATCTGCCTATCATGCCGCGGACTATGAACACAAAGCCTACTTGTCATTTCAAGAATTGGTGTTCACCATTGGTTTTTTGGGCATGGAACGGGCTAAGCAAGAGCTTGCTCACTACCAGCTTTACTGCATTGACGAATTTGAGTTGGACGACCCCGGCAACACCCTCATTGTCAAAACCTTTTTAGCTGAGGTCTTTAAGCGCGGCCAGCACGTGCTCACCACCTCGAACACACCACCCGAAGCACAAGGACAAGGTCGTTTTAATGCGCGTGATTTTCAACGCGAAATTCAAAGCATTGCTGAACGCTTTACGGTCTTACGGATGGAAGGTCCAGATTACCGCCAACGTCACAGCCTTGGTAGTTTGTTAACAGGTGAGGCATTTGAAGACAGCCTCGAGCACGAACCCATGCCTTCGCCCAAACTGCTGCTTACTTGGGACGAACTGCTAGAAACCCTGCGCAACCTCCACCCTATTCGCTTTACAGCTCTTTTAAATCCTATCGGCAGTTTATATGTACGCGGCGCACAAACGCTAGATGATCAAAACGACGCTCTACGCATGGCTCACTTCATCGACAAAGTCTATGACCAAGGCATTGGCTTGCGGGTAGCTGGGGATATTGCGCCGCTTGATATTTATCACCCAAGTTACCGCAAGGGTGCGTTTGCGAAAAAATACGAGCGGTCACTTTCAAGGCTTTCTGAGTTGCTCGAGGAAACGTTCAACACCTCATCTGACGCCTCAATCTGAGTTCACTAACTGCTGCCACGCCCGCACCCCACCCGCCAAGTTGCTAACATCCGTAAATCCAGCCGCTTCCAAATACGCGCCCGCTAACTCACTCACGCGCCCGTAGGTGCAGATAACAAGGATTGCTGTATCTTTTGGGATGTTGAGTAGCTTGCCCGTTTGAATGTCCTCGAGACTCATCTGACTATCAACAGGCAATACACCATCACTGACCGGGCGAATGTCAATAATATATGGCGATTTGCCCTCAGCCAAAAGCACTTTTAGGGTTTGCGGCGTCATAGTTTTCATGACTTAAGTTTATCTCTCAACCTTGCCCAGACTTTCTCAACTCAGACTTTTTCACCCCAGACGGTAGAATCAACCCACCTTTATGCTAACCATCATCTTTGCCATCATTCCCGTTGTTGTCGTCACGTCACTTGGTTATTTGTTTAAGCATTACAAATTTTTAGGTGAGGAGTTTTGGGTCGGTGCCGACAAACTTGCGTATTACGTACTCTTGCCCAGTTTGTTTGTGAGGTTAACAGCTACGGCGGCGCTCGAGCGCAACCTACTTACCGCACCCCTTACGCTCGTTATTGTTACCCTACTTCTCACAGGCATCATGTTGGGCGTCCGCCGCCTCATCAGCAGCACCCCACCTGCGTTTACCTCGGTTTATCAAGGTGCGGTGCGGTTCAACAGTTTTGTGTTGGTGGCGTTGTCGCTCGAGCTGTATGGAGATGCCGCCGCGACCACCATTGCTATTTGTATTGCCGCGATTGTGCCACTCGTCAACCTCACCTCAGTGGCGATTCTGAGCCGATACGGTGAAAGCACTCAGACACTGTCCCTCATGCGCATCCTCAATCGCCTCATCACCAACCCGCTCATTGTGGCCTGCGTGCTTGGTCTTGGTCTGAATGCTGTAATGAGCATCCTTAACCTTTCGCTGCCAGCACCATTACTCAACAGCCTAGACATTTTGGGCAGAGCAGCTTTACCCGTTGGACTTTTGTGTGTAGGTGCAGGCATCAATCTGAAATTACTTGGGTCATGGCAAATTGACGTTGTAGCA
>CAZMCW010000046.1:0-13326 GCA_964564405.1 uncultured bacterium | reverse complement strand
CAAGTAACGTTATTAAACTACTCATCAAACCGCTTTTGGTGATGGGCTTAGGTGTGCTGATGGGCTTGGGGGATGTTACGTTTGCCGCCACCGTCCTCTTTGCGGCGATGCCCACAGCAACATCCGCCTATATTTTGGCGCGGCAACTTGGTGGGGATGCCACCTTGATGGCCAACATCATCATGACGCAGACGGTACTTTCTGCGTTTACTATTCCTGCAATGCTTACTTTGTTTGAGATATTGATGTAAAAAAGACCGAACCTAAGTAAGCTCGGTCTTAACTGGTGGAGGCGGCGGGAGTCGAACCCGCGTCCGACATGCCCTTAAATTGGCATCTACGCGTGTAGTCACAGATTCATTGTCGGCGTGTAGCAAGCTCAGTGACGGGCTGTACTACACGCTTAAGCGTCTTTAGTTTCGCTTAGGGGCCAACGCTGGAACCCCTAACCTAGACCGTTTTAGGACGTCTTGCTAATGAGCCACGGACGGGGCTTCTAGCAGACGGCAACTGCACTTAAGCAGCTAATGCGTAGTTGTTATTATTGCCAGTTAATGGCTTTTACCGTTTTTTAACGAGGCCAACGGTGTCCTCGACGCGCAACCGAATTCTCGCAGCATCCCGTCGAAGCCGTGTCACCCCCACAGGAAAAACGTGTTGCTTTAACTACGCGCACACTTGTGCAACCCGTATTTTAGCACAAAAAGGAAGCTATTGCGAATGCTGGATATGCTAATACCAAGTCCGACAAAACACATCATAAACTCCTACGGAGTTCATTACGTTCTAGTCGGACTTGGTATCTGTTTCTGCTCGCTCCGCTCGGGTTACTTTGTTACCAAAATAACCGGAAAGGGTATAAATTCTGCCAGATTGTGTTGAGTTTATCAATCCCCTAAGTAACCACAAAATAAGCCTGATGAACGCAATCAAACATGTTCATCAGGCTTGGTAATGAGACTTAGCTAAGACGTCAGCAAGCTAACATCTATTGAGTTATGGAAGGGTTTCGATAGCGTTACCGTCTGGGTCTACCAAGAACCAAACGCCACCAACGCCTTGGCCATTGGTATCACCTGCTGCAGCATCATTGCTAAAAAAGTAAAGGGGTGCATCGTTGTAGGTCACTTGTGTGCCTGCGGGATCTTCGCGTGTGATGGTGTTGATGGCCCTAGCATCTGTACCTTCACCTGCAGCAATGTCTTCAATCATGGCAAGCAGCGGCGGCCAGGTTGCAGCACAACCGCCAGTACAAGTACTTTCACCGCCAGCATCTGGTGTGAACAAATAGAGGCTGTTACCGTCGGCATCGGTTAGATAGTCGCCATAAGTAGCACTTGTTCTTACCTGAAGTTCGGTTGTCATATCTTCTGGCACAAGCAATACTTGATCAATCACGTGAATAATCCCGTTGCTTGCTTTGATGTTGGTGATGATAATTTCGGCGTCACCTAGGGGTGATGCTGGGTTGGCAATGGTGAGGCCATCTTGCTCAGTGAGCATGAGCATTAAACTCTCGCCTGTTAAGAGCGTGGCGACAAGCGTACCATCTGTTGCTGCACTTATGGCTTGACCTGCTGAAACAGAACCATCAACAACATGATAGAGCAAAATATCTCTAACGGCATCGAGCCCGAGGGTGTCAACGAGCGCAGTTAGGTCGGCAAGCTCGAGCGCACCCAGTAACCCTACAAAGGCATCATCAACTGGTGCAAATACGGTTGTGGGAGACGCACTAGCATCTGCAAAGCCAGCTGCTAAATCAGTGGCAGTAAGCGCAGCAAGTAGTTGGGTAAAGCGGCCGTCAGCAGTAGCAATCTCGGCAATAGTGCCAGGGGCAGTGAGCACCGTATCAATCACGTGAATAACGCCGTTGGTAGCGGGTATGTCTGTGGTGGTAATGGCAATGATGTTGTCGGTATTGTCCACCAAAAACACGCCATCATCGGTAATGCTTACCTCAACGCTGGCGCTTTCAAACAAGGTTGGAATTAATTGACCATTACTGAGGTCAGCTGAGCCAAATTCACCAGCAATCACGTGGTAAAGCAATGTGTTAGCAAGCGCTTCACCTTCGGGGAGGGCGGCAAGCTTGGCAAAAGCGTCATCGGTAGGGGCAAACACGGTGAACGGACCATCACCAGAAAGGTTATTGACTAAGTCAGCTTGGGTAAGGGCGGCCTCGAGCGTGTCAAAATCATCGCTCGCCACCACAATTTCCACAATGCTTTGCGGTGCATCGTCTGGCAGTAGTACCTCGTTAATGACATGAATCACACCGTTGTCGGCACTAACGTCTGCTTGAATGACCTCAGTATCCCCGTTTAGGGTGAGGTCACTACCTACAAGCTCAGCAGCAATTAACGAGCCTTCAACCGTTTCAATGTTGGTAGGCACCATCGCCAAAAGATCACTGCTAGCCACTGCACCACTTACTGTGTGGTAAAGCAAAATTTGATAGAGCGTCGTTTGAGTTTTGTCGGTTGCATCGTTGGCTTCTTGCAGCAAGCCGTCTAGCACACCGTCAGGTAAGTTTTCGAAAGCTTCATCTGTGGGTGCAAAAACCGTGAAAGGACCGGTGCTAGACAGGGTTGTCTCGAGCCCAACGGCAAGCACGGCGGCCTCGAGCGTATCGAAGTCATCCCCGCCGACCACAATGTCTACAATGGTGTTGCTCGGCTCAACTTCAGGTGAAACGGGATCACCCTGTTGGGGTTCCAGATCAGATTCATCGCCATCTTCGTTAAACGCACTTACTGAATACGTGTAGCTCACGCCGGCCATCACACTTGTATCGGTGTAACTTATGAAGTTAGGCGCAACCACAGCTATCTCGGTTTGTTGCGTTTCTAACGCACTGGTACTTACTGACTCACGGTAAATTCTAAAACCCGCTTCGTCGTCACTGTTGTCTTCCCAGCGTACGGTAATTTGGTCAATACCCGCTGTAGCGGTGACATTTGAAGGTGCTTCTGGTGAATTGTCCGTTGAGCACGCTGCTAAAAAAACAACGATTAACCCTAGACATAACCAACGGTATCTTTGCATCATGGCAACTCCTTATTGGGATTTTGAATGTAACAAAACATCTTTGAATGCCACAAACTAGCCCCCGATGAGCTGTCGTACATTAGACACGTACATTTTTAGACACGTACATTTAACGCACGACAAACCCAATTTGCTTACAATGTGACCCTAGCTTCAGATGCTGTTACTCAAGTATGAGGATGGCGCGAACTGACCTGTTGAAATATAGGTAGGCCCACACTTGTAGCACAGCATTTATCACAAAGTGTTTACCGATAGTTCATGAAGAAGCAACTGCTAATTAGTTTGAGGATGAGTGGATAAGTTTTTACCTAAAGATGAAGTCCCACATACCGACCTCAAACAGGCAACGTGCTCGTCTGTAAAACGCAACTACCAATATGATTAGCCACTGTGGTTAGCGAGAGACTAATACGGCCTCGAGCCCTTGACGCTGGCGTTCTTGAAGCTTACTTGCCACCTCAAAGTGAGGCTAGCACAGCCTCGAGCCCCTGTAGTTTAGCCTTACTGAACGCCCCCGTATCTTCCCAATACACCTTACCTTCACGGTCAATCAGTAGAAGGCGTACGGTTGAAGTATCTGTAAAGTTCAAGGAGTTGCGCACAGCATCCATATCGGTATAAAGGGTGATGGTGGTGGCCCTTGCCTTAGGATCAGCAATACTTGCCGACATCCAAAAATCAAGTTGGGTACGCTGAAGCCAGTTAAAGCGCGGCAAGGTTGGCAGTTCGTAAACGTGCACAGGGTTTGTCTTTTCTAAAGGATGTAAAGCATCTAACCAGTCGTAGACAAAGCGCTGCTGATCTTGGGTAAATACCATGATGACAAGGTTGTAAGTTCCATCTAGCCCGTCGGGTAGGGTAAACGGCATGCCATTTATATTGCGACCTGACACATTGGGAAACTTTGAGACTGATGTTGACACCGCTGTTGGCATTGATGTTGACAGCACTGTTGACACCGCTGTTGACACCGCTGTTGACACCGCTGTTGATATGGACTCCTCCTGAGGTTGCATTACTTCTTGAGCAAGATACTGCCCGGAATCGTTAGCTTGAAGCTGCCTTCTTAGCGGTTGTAACTCAAACCCAAGAACGATAGCTGCAAATACTACCATCAGCAAAACCCTACGAATCATAAACATTCAACCACTCCTTTCACCCTTTACAGCTCTAGATTACATTCTCAACCAACAAGTTTGTTGGGTCTTTCTACAAAAAATTTAATCCTTGATTAATCCTCGTAAAAAGACGTCAATAATTTCATTGGCCATCGCTTGGCGACTCCGTGTTAGATGAACATCTGGGATAGCGTGTAACCCTTGAAATGTCGAAAAAAATGCACCAGCTATGTTACCGATACTTGTTTCCTGGATATCTAATTCACCACGCGCTCGAGCAGCTTCTAAAACGTTCATAAGCGGCACCAAGGTTGCTTGATACGCCATATTACCTACTTGTTCAGCTTCCGCTGCCGGAATGGCAGGTAAATCGCTGCGGGTTAAGCGAATAACATCTACCGGTGGATGATCAATAAACCAACCGGCGACGTGCTCGAGCTGCTTGCGAACGTCTCCTGGGTGGTCTTTGGTCATCTTGGTTAAGCCTGCTTCGTGACGTTTCATCTGCCGCATCATCACTTCGACAAAAAGCGCCGCTTTACCTCCCGGAACATGGTGATAAAGCGATGCATGGTGAATGCCAGCTTGTTTGGCAATATCTTTAATAATCACAGCTTCATAACCCCGTTCCGTGAACAGAGTTTCTGCTGCTTGCAAGACACGTTCTTTGGCTTGTGAATACGACAAGATTAACCTGCTAACCTACCAACTGTTTTGTTGGTTAGTGTACGAGGGTAGCTCGAGCCTGTCAAGCGGTTTCTACCAAATTGCTAAATCAGCTCGAGCTGACGTTCCACTTTGCAAAGTTGTTATGGAGACACTTACATGTGCTTAATAGCATAGTTCGCACGTGTCCAACGGTATACTCCCAAAATATGCCAACATCTCATCATATCCTTTGGGTCAATGACAATACCAACCTGTCTGCAGCAACTATGAACGCACGCTTGCTCGAGCTTGCCCCCAATCTCACCTTCACCTTTGAACCTGACCGCGACAAGCTGACGGAACATCTCGAGACCGTCACCATTTTGGTAGATGGTTCTGCCAATGAAGCTGAACTAGCTGCCCCCAACCTCAAACACGTTATTGTGCCGTGGGCTGGCGTCACCCATATGTGTGAAAAATTGCTCGCGCGCCCCCACCTGAGCCTTCACAACTCTCACTACAACGCGCCGTTTGTCGCCCAACACAGCGTCGCCATGATGTTTGCAGCTATGCACCGTTTGTTTCTTGCCGATAGACATTTGCGCCAAGGTGACTGGACCATGCGCAATAACCCCGACCTAGACGCTATGTTACTGACCGACACAACCGTCTTACTCCTCGGCTACGGCGCTATTGGTAAGTCCATAGCGCGCATGTTACATCCACTAAGTGTAAACGTAACCGTCTTAAAACGAACTCCCGTTCAAGATGAGGTTGTCAACCATTGTTACGCGCCAGATAACTTACCGGAGGCACTTACCAACGCGGATGTGGTGATCTGCAGTTTGCCGCTTACACCAACTACAGAAAGCTTGCTTGACGCGCAAGCCTTGAGCAAGTTTAAAGATCACAGTGTTTTGATTAATGTAGGCCGTGGGCGCGTGATTGACGAAGACGCGTTGTATCAGCATTTGTTAGCACATCCGCTGTGTGTAGCCGCCCTGGATGTGTGGTGGCGCGGGGCAAACAAGCACCCCGATACACCAAGTTACCCCGCCAACAAACCATTTTGGGATTTACCTAACGTGATTATGAGCCCGCACCGGGCAGATCAAGTGAAAAATAGCAACCACGCTCGCTTTGAGGATGTTGCTAGCACTATCGCCGCACTTTGCCGGGGGGAGACGCGCAACCAAGTTGATGTGGGTCAGGGGTATTGATGGCATTTAAATACTTTACATGCTAGCCATTCTGTTTTGGAAATACTCAAACGATCTTCGGCAATCCACTCACCATGTTTTTGAAAGCCTCGAGGCAGATGTTCTACAAAGTGCATTCCTAATTTCTCGAGCACGCGCTTGCTAGCAACGTTCCACGTAGCGTGCCAAGCTTCTATGTGGGTTGCCGGTAAGCGGCTAAAGCCTAGCTCGAGCACCGCGTTCAGTGCTTCAGTTGTATAGCCTTGCCCTTGATGTTTCGGATGGCAAAAATAACCAACATCCCAGACGTCTTTTACATCTGTTTGTCGCAAGCTGATGCGGCCGATAAATGCCTCATCTTCCGTGCGGACAAAACTGAATGTGTACGCGCGCCCTTGTCGCCACTGCTCGAGGTTGCGCGCCAAGGGCTCAAGTAAGTCCTCAGCAGAGGTTGGCGGTTCCCACAGCATGCCGTCGTTAAACCCGGCTGTGCGGGTGGCTTCAAAAATATGAGGGATGTCGTCTGGGGAAGGTTTACGGAGCTTTAGACGTGATGTTGTTAGCGTCAGCGTGAGTGACCATGGTGCACACATGAGCTAACCTATCACAGGTTATGACCTTATTGTCGACGTTTTTGGATGATGCTCTCAACATTGTTACCAGGCTGAAATTGTCAAACCTAAGCACTTACAACCTAAGCACTTACAACCTAAGCACTTACAACCTAAGTATCTACAACTTGCTTTGCCGGCTGCCAGTCGTATTCCACATAAGCTGCTGTCTGACGGGCAACCTCTGTTCCCAGCAACTTTTCAACCACATAAAACGACACATCAATTCCCGCCGAGATACCCGCTGAGGTGATGATTTTGCCGTTGTCAGTAAAGCGCTCATGCGGACATAAGATAGCTTTGGGAGCAAGTTCTTGCAGATTATCAAACACTTGATGATGGGTTGTAACTTTAAGGCCATCTAACAACCCTGCTACCGCAAGTAAACGCGCACCACTGCACACAGACATAACCAGTTTGGCGCTTTCGTAAACGTCTTGAATCCAGGTGATGAGATGCGTGTTGTCCATTTGCTGCCTCGAGCCCGACCCACCTGCAATCACCAAAATATCTGGCCTGGGGAGCGTTTTAATCGTTTCATTTGGCACAACTTTCATGCCGTTAATCGCCTGAATTTCATGCATCTCAGTAGCTATAAGGCTTACATTAAAAGGTGCACTACCATCTGGCAAGGTTGTCACCGAGAACACCTCAAACGGACCTGAAAAGTCGAGGACTTCAGCGTCATCGTAAACCAAAATGGCAACTTCCATGACAGAATGTTCGGTTGATTTAGACATATCTCTCCTTAGACCTATGACAATTTCATATTCACAAGTTAGGTGTAAGTATGGCTCAATCTTTTAACCTTGTGAAGCACCACTTGTCTGCGTATTTACGAGGCCATCTTTAACGATAATGGAAAGTAGTTACATCTGCTGGCACGCTTTGAGTGCACTGTAAAAACTAAGTGCGTCTGTAGTAAGGCCTTCAATTACCTCAAATGAGGTTGGCGTATTGGCATCAGCACTGCACGACAAAAGCACATGCTGCTCACCAAGTAGTAAGGTTGGGCGCAGCGCAGGATTTTCAGCGCGGGTAATAATTTGTAGCATCACCCGTTTGAGCGGTGCGGTTAGAAACTCTTGCATGCGGTCAGCTTCACGGGCGTATAAGGTCACTTTGTCACTAAACGCAGGGTCATCGTCTAGGCGCAAAATCTCGCCACCCGAGGCAGACGCACCTAGGGTCTCGAGCCGTACATCTTGGCGGGGACTTGCCCGCAAAGAAAGCGGCGCAATGTCCTGCGTTGTGCTCAACAAGCAATTACTAACAAGCTTGCGCGCTTCACCAAGGGGGCCTTTGCGTACCTTGACATAATCAAAAAGTAACAGGCTGAGGTCGTCAGTTGGCTCGAGCCCGTAGATGGGGCTGAACTCAGCTACATCTTCACTAAAAATAAGCTCCCGCACAGAAGCTTCACGGAAACTGGCGTCGACCAGCTCTAAGCGTTCAGCAAACACCTGCCAGTCGTGCGCGCGGGCAGCTAACGCGTCTTCTAAACGAGCCTTTTTCCCACGTGCACGACGAAAAAACATAAGTTAGTTTAAGCGATACGTTTTAAATATTAAAGCCGAACATGCGCATTTGCTTTTTGCCGTCGTCGGTCATTTTGTCCGTTGACCACGGTGGCGACCAGACAAACTCCACATCCACCTGATTGACGCCGGGAACTTGCATACAAGCTAGCTCAGCATCGGCTTGAATCATGTCTTGTACTGGGCAACCCATGCTTGTTAAGGTCATTTCGATAGTTACTTTGCCACCTTCGGCCACTTCAAGGTCATAGATAAGCCCTAAATCCACCACATTTACAGGGATTTCTGGGTCTTTGACAATTTTGAGGGCCTCGAGCAGCGTTTCTTTATCTGGTAACGCTTGATTAGTTACATCACTATTTGCGGCCGCTACTGTATTTGTATCTGCAACATCGCTCATAGTGTAAGCCTAGCAAATTTTTTAACTGCGTTACTGGCGTTAGCGACACGAAATCTGTTACGACTTAGACATCACACGCACAACCGCACTCAAAGGTGATGGTGGTAGGGGACTCGAGTCGCTGCCTACCATCTTTGCGGTGATGGTAAACAATGTGCGTCTGTGGGTCAAAAATCACCACATCTTTAACACCCATTGCCAAATAAAACTCAGGTGCCAGTTCTAAATCTTTGCGTTCGTAGCCTTCGCTGATAATCTCAATAACAGCTTCTGGAATCTCATTAAGGGCATTTCTAAGCTTGGATTTTTTAGGCAGAGCGCACAATATAGCAATATCAGGGTGTTTCAGTGAGCTATCAGGAAATCTGAAGAGAACATCTGCTAAATGGATACATTCACAACCGTCTTGACGATTAGCAGTAATGCTTGCGCGGATACGATCAACTTCAAGTTGGTGCTCTGCTACTGGACTAGCCTCCCAGATAGGCAAACCGCGCACAATTTCAAGCCGCACGTTCATAATGTCAGCTTGCATAATCAGGTCTTCAGGCGAGATGCTCATGAATTCAAGTATATGCGATGACGACAGGTGATGTTGAGACCGTCAGATATAGACGTGCGTTTTGAGAAAGCTCATCCACCCTGTTTAAGCGCGTACCTTTTTGACACCTTCAAGATACGCGCTAATGATATTTGATTACCTCAACAAGCTTGCCAGACGACGTACGAGCTCATTTTGCTGAGGACAAATCAGCCTCTAAAAATCCAGTGAGTACGCCTGCATCATCCACGTATTAGTCAGCTGCTTCTTCAGACGCTAACGCATTACGTTCGCGGTAGAGCATAATCTCAGCAGCTAACGCGTAGGTCTCACCCCGAGTAAGGACGCCATCTGGCACAAAGCGTTCCGGCGCAAAGCCGCGCGCAGCCAAAGTAGACCAATCGGTTAGATCACACTCACCTAGGTAACACGCTGCATCACTGGTAATAGCTAGGGCGATGTCGCCACTGAGCGGTTCGTTACCGCTACCGTTAAAATGGCGCGCAATTAGAGTTGGACCAAGTTCGTCGCTCGCTAAAAAACGCCGCGCCACATTGCTAAGCAAATACAGATAGCTAGATGCTGTCATCTCAACATCTAATTTGGGGTCGTTATCATAGCCGCCAACAGCTAGACCGCGCGCACGCAATACCCGAAATGCCTCAAAAAATGCGTGGCGGTAGGGACCAACCGGGTTGCGCTCACGCACTTCAGCGAGATAGGCACCGCGCGCGCGTAGGTCGCGCCGTAAAAGCTCAATAGCTTGACTGTTGCTAGCAAAGGCACTTGGCGTGGCGCCCAAGTTGCTGGCTTTAGCTGCTGCTAGCCCCACGGCCTCAGCGACGTTCATGCCAAAGGGAACAACCCTGGCACTACTCGCTGCCACCGGATCGTAGCCAGCAGCGCGGCCAATCACCCACAGGTTATCTGTGCCAACAGGCACAGTCACACAAAGTTGTGCACCGTACACATCGGGCACGCCAAACACAAAGCCATTGTCTTGTGGCGTTAGGGTTTGTACATCCAAAGGATAGCTGCCAGCAGCAATATCCCACTCTGTGACGCGGTTAGCGAGCACATCGTCACCTGTGAGTTGGCACTGTGTTTCCATGTGGCGCGTTTCGCGAATGTAAAGTGTTTCCGCTACACCGCCGTAGCTGGCATTTTCAAACCCAGGCACATCTAACTTGAGGTAGTCAATGATGCGGGGCGCTTCACGCTCAGCCCGTTCAAAACCTAGACGAATGCTCTCTGGGTCAAACGGGTCAATATTGTAGATGAGCAGTGCGTTCACTAGCACGGTGCCATCTTCTTGCAAACCTAAGTTGAGGCCGCGTAAGCGCACGCCGTGCTCGAGCGGCTCGTAATTTTGCGGATAACGCCCAAAGTGACCCCACGCTGCTTGTGCGTTGGCCTCAGCGTAGTCGCGTCCACGCCGCTGAACACCGCGCCGAAGCTCCTGCCAGTCCACGCCATCAATCTGAAAGACCAGCGTGTCTACCATGCGGGCGTCTAGCCCAAGTGATTCAAAGCCCATTGTGTAAGGCACGCCTACTGCAGCAGTTATGTCGGCATCTGCAGTGGCATCTATATAGTGCCGCGCGCGCAGTTCGGTTGGTGTGGTGGGGTTGGTCCAGGCAGGACCCTCTGAGTTAGGTGTGTCACTGGCAACCGCCACCACATGGGTGAGTCCCGTTTCGGTTGTTAAGGTAATGGGGCGAATGTTTTGCTCAGCAAGGCGCACGTCTACGCCAGCTTCGCGCAGCATAGCTCCAAAGGCAGCTTCAGCCCGGCGCACATCAAAGGAAAAGCCGCGCCCCACGCGGTTCCACCAGTCTTCAAACAGGCCGCGCTGCAAGAGCGGTTGCACGGGTAAGTCTAGCGAGTTCATCATACCGGTCACAAAGAGCCCACCAATACGGCTAGATTCGGTCATAAGTAGGACGCTCGAGCCCTCTTGAGCTGCTGCCACCGCCGCAGCTACGCCTTCGGGTTCACTGCCAATAACAATCACGTCGTAGTCAAACGGCCGCCCTAACCGTTGGTGAGGGGTCATGTTTTCTGTGATGATGTCGTCTAGCGACGCCCGTGGTTGTGGATTAAAGGTTTGTAGCGTGTAGGCAATAGTCACACCGGCCACGCCAATGCTCAACACGGTCAATGCCCGCTCAAACCATGTGAAAAAACGCGTTAACATAATGCTTAATCTAACAAAAACTAGCTGATAAGGGTGTGTGGAACTTTTGTCTTGACTTAAGATTTAGGGTTTATCTAAACATCTTCTGAAGATAAAGGTCTGACTTCGTTCTTTAGATTACAGTTTTGATGTCTCGAGCAACCCAAATACCTTAAAAAATAAGGTAAACTATTACGTCAAGGTTGGGTCGATGCTGGCACTCATCTACGACTCAAAACATATCAGTGTTAGTCAGAAGGTGGCAAAACGTCTTCAACTCATTGCACCACAACGCTATAACACGACGCTATAAGGCATATGGCAAATTGCGGTTGATGTGGTTGGATATACAAGCTGAGGGTGATACTTGACACGTCAAGCTTTGGGAAAAGGTCATTCTCGAGGGTGACCTCCACTCACATCACGTCATCAGCTTTGTTGCTACCCGCCTCACCCCAAGGTGTGATGACGACTCATCCCTAAGGCGCGTACACTCAGTTCATCGTTAGGGTCACGGTTAAGGGTCATAGTTAAAGATCATGGTTAAAAATCATGGTTAACCTCAACCCTGATCCAAATGCGCTCAGGTGATTAGCTTAGGTTGTTAGCTTAGGTTACTAGCTACTGCGATAAACGCAGTGACCCCATGAACCTCGAGCACATCAAGATTTAGATCAACCAGTAACTACCCTGTGTAGAGAGGACATTTAGCCTATGGACGAGAAAGGTTTACATCTCGTGAAACAAGATTCGCCAGATACCGAAGAGTTTACCGTCAGCGGTGAAGTTGTTGTTACCAAAATTAAAGAGCTTATCCGCGAAGGTAACATCCGCCGCATCATCATCAAAAATGACGATGGTCGCACACTTATCGAAATCCCGCTTACGTTTGGCGTCGTTGGCACCGTACTTTTGCCCGTCTGGGCTGCCCTTGGTGCTATGGCCGCCCTAGTTGCCAACTTCACCATCGCCGTTGAACGGCGTGACAGCACCCCCGACACAACAGCCGACACAACAGCCGACACAACACGCGGTAGTCAATCCCAAACCTCAGCAACAGCCTCGGAAGGAGAACAGTAGTTATGTCCGAAGAACGCACTCACAACACCACCTCAACCGCCAACATCAATTGGAAAGCAATCAGCAACAGCATTATCTCAGGTATTCGTAATTTGTGGACCATGGGTAGCAAGCGCCAGTTAGAACTGCGCAGCAAACAAGGTAATCCCTACATTCGGGTGCCGTTTAACATCTTGGGTGTTGCCATTCTTGTCTTACTTGGTACGCGTCTTATCTGGCTAGCTATTGTTGCTGCGCTTGTTGCTGCGTTTGTCTTAAAGGTTCAGTTTGTCATTTTGACAAGTAGTGCCACAAATAGCACAACCAACACCAACGCAGCAACGGCTGACCCTGTGCCACCAACAGACAAACCCGACGCAACCCCACCCGAAGCCAACGCCTAACACCTTGTTCTAGTTACACATCACGCAACTTTAAGATTTAACTTTGGCTTAGAAAGGATTAACCATGTCAGACCAAACACATTCAGATCACAACAACACACCTATGGATACTACAAGCAATCACGTTCACAACGAACACCACACAAGCGAAGACTATCAAGAGAACATGTCAGCTACGCCCCTAGGGTCTTGGTGGGACAACCTCAACACAAACCAACTGGTATTGCGCAGCAGACAAGGCGAGCCGTTTTTAACCGTCCCTTTCAAAGTCTTACTCATTGCTGCTGCTGTCGCGCTTATTATGCCGTGGTTAATTGTTCCTAGCGTTGTGATCGGGAGCATCATCTTCATGGTGCGTAACGTCCGCCTCAAATTTGAAACAGCTCACGCAGACATGCACACGCCTAGCGACTTAGCTAGCTAACGCTAAACCCTCATTCCCCTTTCAAAGGTCGAGCCTTATCTCGACCTTTTTTTGTTGGCTGTTAAAGTGCATCATCAAGACGAAAATATTGCCTGTATCATCACTCTAATACCAAATTGACTCTTGAATGTCATAGTCTGAATCATCTAAGGGT
>CAZMCW010000045.1:0-19341 GCA_964564405.1 uncultured bacterium | reverse complement strand
AGCGTGGGGGAACCAATCTTGGAACTGCTAACCGTACGCCAATTGCGCGCGGTAGCTGCCACACCTAAGAGCTTTTCAGCTTTAGCAGCTAGCTTAGAGCGACCAATGCCGTCTGGGGCGTACAAATAAAAGACGCTGCCAATATGTTCAGAGGCCCCCTTGAGGGCCTCGAGCTGTTCCCAATCAGGTGCTTTAGGTACTGTTTCCAAAAAATACACGTGCAGTGTTTTGGGAGCGTGTACTGCGTCTGGAAAAGGGTTGGCGTTCATAGCCTCATGGAGAGCAGTTTTGGAAAACACCATGACCTTGGGTGTAAAGCCGTGCTGGATGCTGACGGCGGCAGCAATTTGCTCGGCAAGTACAGTTGGCGTGCGGATGCTGCTTGCAACTTGCTGAAAAACGGCGTTACCACTTTGGATGTACATGTTGACGTTGACTAGATCCAAGTCGCTGAGTAACGTGCGTAGGTCTTTCATCGGCAAGATGTGCTTAACCCCCTACGTTAATACCCCGAAAAAGCGCTACCCAAACCTCAAAAGGTGTTGAAGGCGTCGTAGTACGGTCATCTTGTGGCATCAGGTTTGTATGAAACTTGTTTTAGGAAAGCACATCTACAATGGCAGCTTTTTCAACAATCACCAAGTCGTTGCGCTCACCAAGGCGGTCTTCAAAGCTCATGAGGTACACACCTTCACTAATTTCACGTTGAATGCGGCCAATTTCAACTTGGCTCGAGCCGTCGTTTTCCATCTTCACGCGCACTTTGGATCCTTTACCAATAGTGGTAGGTCTATCTTCTGTTGAATCATCCGTAGCTTGAGACTCAAATTCAATAACCCCTTCAGCGTTGTGCAAGTTCACAACGGCAGTCTCAAACGTCTCTAAGGGTTCATTATCATTAAATACTTCGTAACCACGGTGTTTGAGTTTGCAAAGGTGAACATTGGTTAAGGTCTGAAAAGTATGTTCAGAGGTCATAGCTTCCAGAAAGGCACTCATACGCATATTTTCGCGGTGGCGTACATTACCAGACAAGAAAAAGTTTTCAAATAAAATGGCAACTCTTTGCTTCTCGGAGTGGCGGATAACTTGGGTAGATGCAGGCGCACCCACCAACCACAAAATTTTTGCTTTGTGGACAGCAATAAACGGTGGTGCTGCACTTAGCGAGCGAATATCTGGCGGGTGTGTAAGGCAACTTTGATAGATCATCGGTTCACTGATGGGTACAAATGAACGCTCTGTAGTATTAAAGTATCTATCAATTTCTTCGTTATGAGGCGTATACAAAAGTCCATAAATAGTGTATTTGCTGGTGTAGACGCGACCTTCAAAGGTATCCACTTTTGTTTTGCTGTTTACGTAATTTGCCATAAGTTTTTATCTTTCGTATCTGTCCTTTATCGTGTTGCAGGGAACGTTGTAACTTGTACTATTCTTATTAGAAGTTTAGCTATTGCTATGCAGAAGCCGTCTCGCAGATGCTTAAAACTGTGGGGTCATCTCTCCCAACCAAAAGGGTGTGACCTCGAGCATCTACACCCAAACCCTAACGCCAACCCTTCGATGATAAAACCCTTACAATAGAACCTTAATCGCGAAACCTGTGTGACGGAGCCTGTGTGACGGAGCCTGTGTGACGGAGCCTGTGTGACGGAGCCTGTGCAACGGAGCCTGTGTGATAAGACCTTTATGACAAGACCGTGATAACGAGCTGAACATCCACATCGTCAAGTTGAAACGTGCATGGCGATGTAAGTGTACAAGCAGCGAGAAGTTAATTAACTGGGTAGGTTTAGTTTACACCATCAAGCCTAAATGAGCTTTGCCCTAGGTCTAACACAAGTTTAAATGAGGTCTAGCGCAAATGCAGATGTTTGTTCTCGTGCCAGCTTAAAGCTAGCACCACGCTAGAGTGGCAAACGCAACCCCACTCGAAACCAAAATGATTCTGCATAGCCCACACTGCCACCAAAGCTGACAGGTGCTCCGTAGTTAATTAAGGTATCGGCATTGACGGTGAGGTCAGCACCCACACCCACGGTGTCGTCTAACCACAACCGCCCGCGCGGTTCAAAACTAAGACGCTCGAGGCTATACAACCCGTCTCCGTAACGCCAACGCATAGGAATGCTGTAGCGGTAGCCCACGGTAAGTGCAGCACTTAGGTCGCTGTCAAAATCCACCGCAATAGGTTCTGGGGGGCGGTAGCCAGCACGTAAGTTAAGCTCGAGCGTCCCGTTTACATCTCCCAAAGCTAGTGGCCGAAAATAGCGGACATTTGCCCAGGTGCCAAGCGAACGCCCAACTTCAGTCGCACTCCACACGCCAGTCACACCAACGAGCCAACCCCGACTACCGTAACTCCACAAGTCGCTACGTTGATTAGAAAGGACCACGCTGGTACGCCCGTCAAACTGCCAATCACCATACGAAGGTAGCCGCAACGCACCCGCTTGTAAACTCGTACGCGCGAGCATACGCGTACCCAAAACGGTGACCGGAAATTGTGTGCTGGCATCACCCAGCGCGCCTAGTGCAGTTTCCTGAAACGTTCCTAAATGCGGTACATGTGGCCAAATACCCACCTGCAAGCCCAACGTCACGGGGTTTTGAGCCGCAAATGCGTTGAGGATGTTGTTGGCACCCAGTGCGTAGCGTGCATTGATAAAGGCACCGTCTAGGTCGCCCTCGAGGCTGGTATTCACCCCCAGGTTCACGCTATAACTGTGCTGTGCGCTGTCATCTTGTCCAAAAATAGAGGCGCTCACCGCCACTTCAAATGGCGAGAGCGCAAAGCCAAAGCCAGTAGGTAACCAACCGTAAGGTGCCAAACTTGACCACGGTTGATAGTTCTCTACGGGGTAGGTAACTTGGGGGAAGGGTTCGGGCAAAGGTTCTGAGTCAAGCTGCTGCTGTGTGGGTAAGGTGATGCTGTTAGCAGCATTCAAAAGAATCGTCGTGTCCGTGGTTGAAGTGTCCTTGAAAGCTTCATCCGAGGTCATTGAGTCCGTTGTTGAGGTTGCACCTTCATCAGCCAATGCTGCGCTATCTTCTTGTATAAAGTTATCTGACGTGGTGTCATCCGCCGTGATGCCACCTACCATGCCAACGCCTTGTGCGAATGTGCTTTCAACCAGTAGCGCGCCCACCAAATCGTAGCCGCTACCACCCAAGGCCACGTACCACAACACATCACTCCCATAAGCTGGCTGGAACGCACCGCCGAGCGTTTGACTCAAAGGAATAGCTTCAGCTTGGTTGATGTTAAGGCTGTAAATATCAAATTGCCCAGCGCGATCAGAGCTAAAAAGTAACGTGTCTTCGTCTAGCCAAGACGGTTCTAAGTCTTGATATTTGTCTTGGTTGAGGTAAGTCCAGGTAGAACTTGCTTCATCAAATAACGCCAAATCTACAAAGCCACGCCGCCAGAGGCTTGCTGCGAGTTGCCCTTCACGACTTACAGCTAAGTTGAGAAGTTGTTCGCCGTCAGTTGCTTGCCATAAGGTCGTGATAGTGTCCTCAGCATTATCTACCGGACACCACTGGCGGAGGCTCGAGCCACTCGGTTCAACATTGTGAATAAACAGCAAACAACCTGCTGGGGTTGCTTTGGGAAGGCGTGCTCGAGCCGCTTCAGTGAGTTGGCGAGCGTTACTACCATCTGTATCCACCACAAAAATGTCTGAAAAGTCACCCGCGCGCCCGGAGGCAAGTTGGCTGTAAGCAAGCGTATCATCATCTAGCCAGGTGAGGCTGTTGGGGGAGCTTCCCGGGTGGATGATGCGGGTGTTCTCGAGCCTCACCTCATCACCCTCAACGACAACATCTGCCAGTGCAATCCCCGGTGGCCACGCTGCCCAAGCAAGCTGGGAACCATCTGGACTAGGTGTAGGGCTGCGCGTGTACCACGCGCTCTGAGTCGTTAGCTCAGGTATCACGCGCCCATTGTTTAAGATAGCCTCAGCTTCAGCGCGTAGATGTGCTTGCCAAGCCTGCCATTCACCTTCTAAAGACGTGCCTACCTCACGCCGCCACGCATCGGAAAAGGTCGCAAAAAACCCGTTCACATTGTAGCGACGCAGTACCTTGAGGATCATCTCAAATCCGTAGGTGTCCACCAAATAATCGACAAATCCTGCCCCAAATAAGTAGCGGGTGAGCCCAGCTGGAAACGGTGCGTAGTTGATGAGACTGGCCTCGGTCAACGTGGGAAAGGTGTCATCGTAGGCAGCGCGTAGCAGTAACCCGTGGGTTCGGGCGTCGTCGTTGCGGCCGCCCTCGGTGTACTCGGACTCTACCCATGTGGCGATGCCTTCTAAGAACCAACTGGGCGGGACTCGAGCCGTCCCTTCGCCAACCAAGCCAAGCCGCAGACCACCCCCACTATCTTCAGGGCCATCGTCATATGTCAGTTGCACGCTGTGGGTCAGTTCGTGCAGTAGCAGTAAATAGAGATCGTCACGCGCACCAAAGCCAATGTCAGATTCGGTTGGGAAAAGTGCCCGCAAGGCCACGCTAGGACGCGGCACAGGTGGTGCAAACGCGTTAAAGACATCTGTCCCTGACTCAATACGCAAGGTGACACGGGGCGGGTCTGTCTCAAACAGATCTGCCAAAATAGCTAACGCTCGCTCAGCTTCGTTGGCAACGCGCTGAGCGTAGGCGTCCAGTTCAGCAGACTCGTAAAGGACGCGGATGTTGTCGGTACTAATTTCGCGGGTGGCAAGCGCAATTGTCGATAAGAAACATAAACATAAAAAATAACGCAGGTAGACAAGCACGACTCGAGTATACGGCAGGCAGGTGAAAGACAGCAGCCTAGCTTGGTAAATGGGTGTTCATGGAGTTGTTTTGGGAGGGGTGATACAGCTTCTCTGTAACCGTCGTCTCGAGTGGGAAAGGGAGAAGGGGGAGCAAGGGGGAAGGGGAGCAATCTACTGATCCAAGCTGAGCTAGAACCCTGGTACAGGTGACATGGGGCGTTTACCGTTTAGCACTCGCAGGACATCGTGAACGACATGCATGGACGTCCGGCGGCTAGCTTCAAAGGTGACGCCTGCAATATGCGGCGTGAGGATTACGTTGTCAAAGTTAGCAAGCAGGTCAGGTTGTTCTGGCGGTTCTTGCTCGCGTACATCGAGTGCTGCCCCCGCGAGTTTGCCATCTTTTAAAGCTTGTGCCAAGGCACGTTCATCAACAAGACCACCCCTCGAGGTATTGATGAGGATGCCCGTAGGCTTCATCAGCCCTAAAGTCTGCGCATTAATAAGATGCTTTGTGCTTGGCAAAAGCGGTGCGTGCAGCGATAGATAATCTGAACGTGTCAAGACATCTTCTAAAGAAGCTAGCACAATCCCGTATTCTTGCACCGCAAAACTACTGGCGTGTAAAACGGGATCGTGAGCAATCACGGTCATACCAAACGCTTGGGCGCGCTTGGCGAGGCGGCTGCCAATATCTCCTAAACCAATAATCCCCAGCGTTTTCCCCAAAATCTCCGTGCCACGCCCACCTTGTCTATCCCACTGCCCAGCTTGGACTTGGGTGGTGTTGTGACTAAAGCGGCGGCTTAGTGTGAGCATCGCCCCCAGCACGTACTCAGCAACGCTGGCAGCATTGGTGCCGGGTGCCCAAGTTGCCATGATGCCGCGGTCTTTTAAGGCAGCTTGCTCGAGGTTGTCTAGCCCTACCCCAACCCGCCCCACAATTTTGAGGGAGGGTGCAGCCACCAGCAAGTCTTCGTTCACCTGCGTTTGATTGCGCACAATGAGTGCTGTTGCATGCGCTAGATGTTGCTTCAAGGTGTCACGTTGCTGCCACCAGTCTGCCTCACCGACGAGACCACCGTGAGCATCCGCATATTGCGTTAGGTGCGCCCAAGCATCTGGATGTAAAGCTTCACTGACGACGATCACACTCCACCTTCGGCAGTATTACTAACAAGCTTGGGTGATGTCTTTTGAGGTCGATGCGCCAACTCAGCCTCACCTGTGGCGTAGGCAATCGTGCGGGCAACCAAAACATCTGTTGAGTTAATGAGTGGCACAGAGATGTCCTCTTGCTGAAGCACAAGGGGAACCTCGGTGCAGCCTGCAATAATTGCTTGTGCACCTTGACTAATAAGCTGCTCGGCGAGAGTTTTCATGTCGTCACGCACGTCTTTATCACCTGCTTTGATGCGGTAGAGAAGGTTCATAAAGCTAGCTCGAGTTCTGCCTTCAGGAACAAGGGCGTGCAGGTCGCGTGCTGCTAGCGCATCTTGATAAAGCTTGGCGTCCAAACAGCCGCTCGAGGCTAGTACCCCAACCTGTGCAGGCGTTAGCAAACTGTCACTAGCTAGTATCTGCACAACTGCCTCACAAGTTTCTTCGATGATGCTCACAAACGGGCAGGTGAGGGCGTCTTCAATGGCGTCTTGAAACGCATGGGCAGCGTTGCAGACCATGACTATAAAGTCAGTGTTCGCAGCCTCGAGCCGCTGCGCCATCTCCGCCAACACAGGTGCAGGTGAGGGCCCCGTACTTGCCACTGCCTCGTTACGGTTCGGCACCGCCGGGTTGTTGTCGATGATGAGGTGAAGGTGATCTTGGTCGCGGACTGCTGGGGTGGCGGCTAAAACTTTGGCAAAAAAGTCTAGCGTGGCTTCAGGGCCTAGTCCGCCCATCACGCCCACTGTTTTATAGGTTGGTGACGTCATAATTTGTCCCAGTGTTGTAGCTCGAGCACATTATCTTCTGGATCGCAGGCATAGACAAACGTGAGTAAGCCCACGCCATCAACCTCAGCTTGAGTTAGTTCACCAAGCGCACGTCTGCCGTGGTTAATAACAGCTTCTAAGGTTGCCTGAACATCATCTACAGCAAACGCAAGATGCCCCAGTCCAAGACGGTTGGCAGCAGCAGATAAACGTGGTTCAACTTGTCGGTAATTGTAGATTTCAAGAGTGGGTGCACTACCTGCAAAGCCAGAGTCTTCAGCGAGGCCGGGCAACCGCAAGTGGACGCCCTCGAGCGCCGCATCTTTTACGCTTGTCCCCTTGGCGAGCCAAGCTGCGTTCTGCTGGCGAACAGGTGGCACAGGTACACAGTCAAACACAGCCTCATAAAAACCGGCCAGCGTGCGCCAGTCTTCGGCAACAATATTGGTGTGTGCGTAGCGAGTGGGCATTACTCTTTCCTAATCCAACAACACATCTTGGTAGGCATACAGCGCCGGTGAGCCGCCCGTGTGCAAAAACAGCACGTTATTGTCCGCTTCAAAATGATCTTGCCGCACGAGGTCGATGAGCCCCGCCATGGTTTTACCCGTGTAAACCGGGTCGAGCAAGATGCCTTCGTGTTGGGCCAGTAACGTGACAGCCTCAACCATGCCAGCCGTCGGCAGTGAATAGCCCTCGCCGACGTAGGCATCGAAAACTTTGACAGCGTCCCTTGGTACGTCAGGCAGTCCTAACAGCTCAGCGGTTTTGCTGGCTAGTTTGTAGATGTTGCCTTCTTGCTCATCACTTGGGCGACGCACGCTAATGCCTAGTACCGGAATCTGGGCGTTGTTACCGTGCATGCCCACAACCATGCCTGCATGAGTGCCCCCACTGCCGCTCGAGGCCACAATGGCATCCAACTTAAGCCCCATCTCAAAGGTTTGCTGCAACAGTTCTTCGGCACATGACACATAGCCAAGTGCGCCCAGCGCATTGGAGCCACCGCCGGGAATAATGTAGCCTTTGCGTCCCTCACTCTCGAGCTTGTCTGCCTCAGCTTGCATGGCCGCGGCTAGATCGGTGCCTAAAGGTACAACGGTGATGGCTTCCACGCCGAGCAGTTTAAACAAAAAGTTGTTGCCACTTGCGGCTGGGTCGTAGCTGTTGGGAATGCGTTCCTCGAGCACCAAACGGCATTTGAGGCCTTCTTTAACCGCGGCTGCCAAAGTGAGGCGGCAGTGATTGGACTGCGGCGCACCTGTGGTAATGAGTGTGTCTGCACCTTGATTAAGGGCATCTGCTAGCAAAAACTCCAATTTACGAGTTTTATTGCCTCCAGCGGTTAAGCCCAGCAGGTCATCGCGTTTGATGAATAAATTAGGGCCACCCAGTTCGCGGCTGAGGGCGTTAAGTGGTTCTATGGGTGTGGCATATGGCGTGTAGCGTCTGCGCGGAAAACGGGCAAGGTGCATAGATTCCCCTTCCAAGTGACAAGATGAACAAGCAAATTGACTTAAAACGCCGCTAGTTTATCACGTTGGTAGATGGTATCGCTTTTAGCACACCTCACACGCAGCCTGGTATTTGCCCTTACTGCCAGCTCCTATTGCTTGCCACATGGTAGCCATTGTGATCAGCTGTGATTGGCTATAGAGATTTTTGTCGTCCTTGACATCGTATTGAGCAATGTCGCATCTAGCAACATCCATATCTAACCTGAGTTTGGAATCAATTTACGTGAGGCACGTATCCCATCAAGCTTATCGTGCTAGCTAACCCTCAATTACATCAGAAATAAACCAATGCAACCTGAACATTGCTTAGTAGCGCCAAGTACTTTTTATACTTGTCTCATCACACACGCCAGAGACGCACTTTGGCCTAGTTTAAAACATCGAACTTAGGTTATTTATCAACGCATTTCCATCTGGAGTTGCCCCAGCAACTTAGTCATGCGAGCTAGGCGCGTTGAAAAAACTTACTACGTGTGGGGAACTTATTCTGAAACTGCTATCAGCATTGTGTTGCGCAATGTCCTTGCTTTTTAGCGATGTTTTCATTAACGCAACCTGCTACGTAAGCGTTGCCCTTTTGAGAATCATGGTTTAGACGAACAACTGTTACCCCATCGCTACTGACAATGTTAACGATGTGGCTGTTGGCAATATCGCTACTGGTAACGTTGCTGCTAATAACGTTACTGCTAATAACGTCGCTGCTAATAATGTCTTTACCAGCTTCACCGCTACCAACTTCACTACCACCAACAGTGTCACATCGCCCGTTCAACGCGAATAAGATTTGTTGACCCGCGCCTTCCAAAAGGTACGCCGGCAGTAATCACATAGCGTTCACCCGTTGCTTGCGCGCCCGTCCTGCTACCAATAACCCGAATGGCACTGTTAGCGTGATCTACCATCTCTTCAACCGAAGAAATTTCTTCACTTAAGTGAGTAACCACGCCCCAAGCTACACTTAATTGTCGGTACGAACGGCGGTTGGGGGTAACGGTAAGGATCAAAGCATCTGGGCGGTTGCGCGATACTCGCAAAGCAGTGGCACCACTAGCGCTAAAACAAACAATAATAGGCGCAGCCAAACTGTGGGCCATCTGGCAAGCGCCAAGGGATACGGCGTCGGCAATGGTTTCATCTGGCTTGGGAAAACGCTGCCGAATGGCTTCGCGGTATTGCGGGTCTGCTTCAACTGAAAGCGCAATGTTGACCATCATTTTGACGGCTTCAATTGGATATTCGCCAACAGCGGTTTCAGCTGAGAGCATGACGGCATCTGTACCGTCGTAGATGGCATTGGCAACATCGCTTGCTTCTGCCCGGGTAGGTCTGGGGCTACTAATCATAGACTCGAGCATCTGGGTAGCCGTCACGACAGGTTTGCCCGCTTCAATACAAGCGTTGATAAGGCGTTTTTGAATCACCGGTACGCGCTCGGGGTCCATTTCCACTCCAAGATCACCACGTGCCACCATAATGCCGTCAACTTCGCGCAACACTTCTTCAAAACGCTCAACAGCAGTTGGCTTTTCAATTTTGGCCATGAGCTTAGCGGTTGAACCTGCTTGGGCCATGTGATGGCGAGCGATCAATATATCGTCGCGGCTGCGCACAAAACTCATGGCAATCCAGTCAACGTCTAGCTCAACACCAAAGCGCAAATCTTCAACGTCTTTGTCGGTAAGCGCAGGAATACTCAGTTCAGCATCGGGAATGTTGATGCCTTTGTTGTTGGAAAGCACGCCGCCTAGCGTCACCACTGTTTCGATGGTGCCATTTTGTACGGTAACCACTTTGAGCGCGAGCCGGCCGTCATCAAGTAGCAGGGCGTCACCTTCAGCGACATCGTTACAAAGATTGGGGTAGGTTACGCCTACCCGCGTGTCGTCACCAGGGCTGTCGTCATCACAGGTGAGGTAGAAAGTTTGTCCAACCTCGAGCTTTACTTTGCCCTCTGCAAAGGTTGCCGTACGAATTTTGGGGCCTTGCAAATCTTGCAAAATGGCAATGGGTTGATTGAGTTTATCGCTGGTTTCCCGAATAAACTCAACGTTGGCCCGGTGCATCTCTTGAGAGCCATGCGAAAAGTTCAAGCGGAAAACGTTGACCCCCGCTTGAATCAACTTTTCGATCGTCTCCGGATTGCCGCTAGCTGGTCCCAGCGTAGCGACAATCTTCGTTCGTCGTAACCGCTTCACGAAGCCTTATACCCAGCAAAAGCTTGACGTCCCAAATAAACAGCTTGCGGTCCTAGTTGCGCTTCAATCGCGAGCAAGCGGTTGTACTTAGCAAGGCGGTCACTGCGACTTGCCGACCCCGTTTTGATCTGCCCAGCGTTCGTGGCAACGGCAAGATCAGCAATAAAAGTATCTTCAGTTTCACCACTGCGGTGACTAATCATGTTGCGGTAGCCAGCACTTTTAGCCAGTTCAATGGCGTCCATTGCTTCAGAGAGGCTGCCAATCTGATTCACTTTAACCAAAATGGCATTGCCTACGTGTTCGTCGATACCGCGTTGTAAGCGCTTAGTGTTGGTCACAAACAGGTCATCACCCACCAGTTGGCAGCGGTCGCCAACGGCTTTAGTGAGGTCTGCCCAAGCTTCCCAGTCGTCTTCAGCGAGGCCGTCTTCAATGGAAATGATTGGGTAATTATCAACCCAATTTTGCCAATAGGCCACCATCTCAGCGGAGCTAAGCACTTTGCCTTCAGCTTTAAGGTGATATTTGCCGTCATCGTAAAATTCTGTCGAAGCTGGGTCTAAGGCGATGGCAATTTGGTCGCCAGCGCTGTAACCTGCGTTGCCGATGGCCTCGAGCAACACTTCAAGTGCTTCTTGATTCGATTTTAAATCAGGTGCAAATCCGCCTTCATCACCAACGGCGGTATTATAACCGCGCTCAGCAAGCACTTTTTTGAGGTTGTGAAAGGTTTCAACGCCTGCCCGCAAGGCTTCTTTGAAAGTCTCAAAGCCAATAGGCGCTAGCATAAACTCTTGCATATCTACGTTGTTGTCTGCGTGTTCACCACCATTGAGCACGTTCATCATGGGAACAGGTAAGGTTTTACCGTTGTTCCCACCCAAATAGCGGTAAAGCGGAATATCCAGTACCAGTGCACTTGCTCGAGCTGCTGCCAAAGACACTGCCAAAATAGCGTTGGCACCCAAGTTGCTTTTGTTGTCGCTACCATCTAGGTCGCACATAGCAGCATCTAAGCCAACTTGGTCAAGTGCGTCCATGCCAACTAGCGCAGGCGCAATACGCTCATTAACGTTATTGACAGCTGTTTGCACACCTTTACCCATGTAACGGTCGCCGCCGTCACGCAGTTCTACCGCTTCATGAATCCCAGTAGACGCACCTGACGGCACTGCCGCACTCGCAGCTACCCCGCTTTCCAAGTAAACTGTGGCGCTTACGGTGGGGTTACCCCTCGAGTCCAAAATTTCAATGGCGCTAATTTGCTCAATGGTCGTCATGATTTACCTCCGTTTTATTGTGTCTTTTTCTCCATTTAGTTAGCGTATCACTACGTGTTGAGCATTAACTTCTTTACGTGTCGAGCATTAACTTCTAAGGTCCTATCAACTTATCTACTGACGCTACGTATCCATTAGACGATACGTATCCATTAGACGATACGTATCCATTAGTCGTCTTTAGTATTTGGTTTGTGTCTTTAGCTCATTAGTACAGGTCTAAGCCCTATAACAACCTGTCACAATACCGTCTCACTGAAAGCACAATCGTTTATTACAAGCATCGTTTATTACAAGCATCGTTTGTTACAAAACTTGCTACTACAACGCAAATCACGCTGCTTCCTATCTAAGACCTGTAAGTACCATCAAACTAGGTTGGTGCCCTTGCAAGTAGTGTCTAAGCAAGCAGTAACCCAGATTAAGTAACACCTAGGTATACCGCAAGTTGTGTCATGAGTTCACATCGTTGCGGTTTTACAGCCTCACAGTGTTGCAACATCACAGTGTTACAGCCTCAAGGTGCTGCAACATCACAGTCTGACAACGTCATAAATCTACAATGTTTAGGTCTACAATGTTGAGCTTCTATAGTGTTGTCATTTCGTAACATAACAGCTTCATAATGTCATCGCATTTAGCATCTCATGACCTGATTATCACCTAGTCAGCTAGGTATTGGGCTGCTTCAGTACCCAGCAGCCACAGTACCCAGCAGCCACAGTACCCAGCAGCCACAGTACCTAGCCATCCAACTCTCCAAGCTTGTAACTTGCAAGTTGATCCCTTTTAGCTTATCCAGTTTAACTTGTTCGCAGCGGGACAACCATAGCCAAATAGCTTGGGTCTTGCAAACTGCTCAGCAAACTAGGGCTAGTTGTTCCCGAAAACGATACCCGCATGTCACCTGTAACCGGTGCCAGGGCGTCAACAAGGTAGTTAGCGTTGTAGGCTAAAGCAATCTGTGACTCGCTCCCTTCTTGGGCTACGGTCAGTGCTTCTTGGGAGCGCCCGTAACTACCTTCGGCAGTGATCTGTAGAGTGCCATCGTTTAAAAACAGATCTACCCGGTTGTTGGCGTTTTGGTCAGCCATAAGCGCCACTCGCCGCACCGTATCGCTGAGCTGTTTGCCGTCTAGGGTCATGCTCACTACAAAGTCAGCTGGAATCACCCGTTCGTAATCGGGAAAGGTGCCTTCCATGAGCTTGACATTGAGGCGGTAAGGACCGGTAGCTAACGACACTTGACTGTCGTCAAAGTGAACTTGCACGTTACCTTCGGTGAGGAGTTTACCAATTTCGTCTACCCCTTTAGCTGGAATGACGGCGTCGGTCTCGAGCCCACTACTTGCGTCGGTGTGGTAGTAGGCAAGCCTAAACCCATCTGTGGCAATGGCTCTACTATGACCGTCGCGCAGTTCTAACTTAACACCCCGAAAAATGGCTTGGTACTCGGCAATTGCAGCTGCGTAGCGCACATGACCTAGGGCAGCAGTTAAGGTAGCAGCTGGAATTAAACCAGTGTAGGTGTCTGGGAACTGAAGTTCAGGCACGCCACTTGCATCTGCTTGTTGCAAACTTGTTGCAAAACTGCCAGAACTTATTTTGACTTCTTGCTCAGCAACCTCGAGCTCGACCAATTCTCCAGGCAGCACGCGCACAATTTGACCAAACACGTGCGCAGGAACTGCTACGTGAAGGGGTTCATCTGGCAAAGAGGCGCTATTTTCTACAGTATCTTCAACAGTTACGTTAAGAACTGCTTCAATATCCATATCCATATTGCTACCTTGAAATAATACTTGCCATTGATCATTTACTGTCTTTAGCTCCATGTGGACAAGGTTAAGTCCAGGGGTACTGCTGCGCGCAGGCACAATGCGTTCAATATGACCTAACACATCTGCTAGATGTTTTTTAGGAAGGTGGATTCTCATGTTGACCTTCTTTCTGACGGTAGGGGTGGGGGAATTTTTTCAAAGTTAAGAAGTTCAAAGTCTCTATAGTAGGGCTTGTGGAAACTGTGGAAAACAGCAGAGAATAACGTAGAGGACGCACAGTTCCTGTGGATAAAAATGTGGATAACTCGAGGTTTCCTGTGGATAACTCTGGGTACTTATCCACAGCTATCCACAGGGGCACTTCTTTTGTGGATAACTCGAGGCTTGTCCACAGCTTATGCACAGCTTATCCACAACTTATCCACACCTTTGTCCACAGGTGTTCATGAATTTTTGATGTGTATTATGAGAATAAAGAGTCATTTATGAAGGTTAACTATACTTATTTAATAAGGTATCTCGTTATTCAACTTGGAACAACTCGAGAGGACACTAGGTTAAATACATTTGGAACATGTCACCCTCAACTGTTATCTGAAGGTCACCATTAGGACATGTTGGCGCAAAGCATAAGCATTTTAACCGATGATTAGCATTGTCCTCTTTCTCCTTGATGTCACTGTTTGACGTTCTTATAGAGCAATCTTATAGAGCAATCACTACTACGAATAAGTGCTGAACCCAAAGATCAAATCAAGATGACGCGTTAACGTGTTCAAGAACGCGTGTGAGTTTAGCTCGAGGAAACATCACGCTCAATAATACGCGCTTTTTGGGGCTAGCCTTAAGCCAAAGAAGATGCACGATGGCAGCACAAGGTACGTCCTTTGGTAACCAGATGATGAATGTACACATGTGTATCACCACCTGTTGAGCGTTCGCTCAGCATCCTAGACTTCCCAATCTTCAAGTTGTAATCCTGGTACGTGCCTAAACTCGCGGGTGTTATGGCTAACTAGAATGATGTTGTAGGCAAGTGCCGTTGCTGCAATCATCATGTCGTTTGCACTTGTGGGCGTATCAGCACGTTGTAAATCTTTGCATAAGCGCCCGTAAGCATAGGCACAACGGTTATCAAACGTAAGACTTGTAAAAGGTGCAGTAAAACGCGCTAATAACGCTAGATTCTCGGCAACTCGAGTTGAGTTATAAGCACCATAAACAAGTTCAGCGACAACAATAGATGACAGTTTAATGTCATTAACATGACACTCACGAAAACGATCTTTGAGCTGCGCTGACGAATCATTGATAAGCCGAATACAGGCGTTAGCATCCAGTAAGTACACTTGCTAAAATGTCTTATGTTCTTCTAGTTTAGGTTGTTCAGGACGCACTAGCGGCTCACCTTGCCAACCACCAATCACCTCCTCAAAATAGCCTTCTGGCCAACCTAACCGAGTTTCTTTTTGAACGATTGTGGCAATGTGTTTAGACAAGCTGATGTTTTTAGCTTTAGCTTGTTCACGGAGTTTGTTGGCAATGTCTTCAGGAACGTAAAAATGAAGTTGAGGCATTGGTCAAACCTCCTTGTAAGGCATAGGCAAATATAGCACATACATGTAAACACATGCACAATACTGTCCTATAATTTTGTATTGGAGTTCTTACAGCTATGACAACAGATATCGCATGGGTTAACGCTTTAGTTGAACGTATATATCAGTGGGAATATCTTGATGTTAGAAAGCATTCTGATGGAAACGTCATGATCGGTATGCCTCAAGATGAAAATGGGGAGATAGTGCCACCTTAGCTGCATACGGTCTTTCCATCGCTCACCGAACAGGAGATGAACGAGATGGAACAATACTTTCAACTCTCGTTACCTCAGGAATTTCGTGAGTTTTATAGCTACTCAAACGGATGTGCTTTGTTTGCAAATATGTTCAACATCTTTGGTTGGATCAGCCCACGGTTTTACGACTTAGCTATAGGTTTAGGGTTGTACAATATTAAGAAGTATCATGGTGAGATGCAGGTACGTGGTGCACCACAAAATCACTTTTACTTTGGTAGGCTCAACGCTTATTACAATACTCACAACTACTTGTATCTAGACCTTAACACTGGTTTGATTCAACAAACTACAACGAAGAAAGACTGGACATCTCTCAATACCTGGGAGAGTCTTAGCGATTTGCTGCTTGGAGAATTTGACAGGTTGCATCCACTTCACGGTGAACGTGGACAAAGGTTGTTCAAGCCAGACTACTATGGCGGTGAGGTGTACTAAAGTATGCGTGTTTACGAGGTACAGCTTTAGCATGTGGCCTAAAATGACCTAAGCTGTGACTACCTAGTATCGAAATTGGTCAGATGGTTAGTCAACTCGAGTCAAATTGGCATACTTAAGCGCCAACCGCTTGCTCCCCACGCTATCAAAGACAACGGTGACCTCTGCTCGAGGACCGTCACCGCTAATCCCGACGACCATGCCAGCCCCAAACTTAGGATGGGTGACTTTTTCACCGCCGCGAAAGGTGGTGAGTGCGTCGTCATCACTACTGTGACTGGTCGATGTACTGCTCGGCGGTTGCCAAACGTTGCGCCCAAACTTGCTGAGGCGGGTGGTCTCGAGCGTGTTGCCTAATACATCAATCTCTTGCAGTAAATCTTTGGGAATGTCATCTAAAAAACGGCTAGGGCGGGCAAATTCGGTGCGGCCAAAGGTCATGCGCGACTCGCTGTGTACCAAAAACAGAGCTTCCTTAGCGCGGGTAATGCCTACATATAACAACCGCCGCTCTTCTTCAATATCTTGCAAGCTGGCCGTAGACGACCTGTGCGGGATGAGGTTGTCTTCGAGCCCGACTAAGAAAATGACCGAAAACTCGAGCCCCTTGGCATTGTGCAGTGTCATCAGCGTGACGGCTTCATCATCAACCTCGCCATTAACCGCTTTAACGGCGCGGTCGTCTACACTAGCTAGCAGGGCCGCTTCGTCCAAAAACTCACCAATACTGCCGCCACTTTCTGTTTCCCACTCGGTGACAGCATTGAGGAGTTCGTCAAGGTTTTCTAAGCGCGCTTGGGCATCAAAACTGTTTTCGTCTTTGAGCGCTTGCAAATAGCCACTTTGGTCAAATACGCTTTTGAGAAATTGGGTGGCAGGTAAGTTGGTGGCAGCCTCAACAAGATCATCAAAAATGTCTAAAAAACCCTTAATGCGCTTGACAGCTGGGGTGCCTTTGAGGACAACCTCCGCTTGCCGAAGGGCACTGGCAAAATCAGTTTTGTTTTTGATGGCCCACTGGTTGAGTTTGTCTTCGCTGGTTTTGCCGATACCGCGCTTAGGGCGGTTCAAAATCCGCCGCAGCGAGATGTCGTCGTTGGGATTTAGGGCTGCGCGAGCGTAGGACAAAATATCTTTGACCTCACGGCGGTCGTAAAAACCTACCCCGCCGACAATTTTATTGGGGATGCTGGCCCGCCGAAGAGCTTCCTCGAGCACGCGCGACTGCGCGTTCGTACGGTACAGCACCGCCATGTCGTCGTAGCCGATGCCGTAATCGACTAGTGCTTGCTCAATTTGCCGCGCCACAAAATCTGCTTCGTTGCGCTGATCGTGAGCACGGTAAATTTTAACTGGTTCACCTTTGCCTTTAATAGGGGTGAGGGTTTTCTCGAGCCGCTCGGCGTTGACCTGAATTAGGGTATTAGCAACGTCTAAGACGCTACCCACACTGCGGTAATTGAGCTCGAGCCGGTACACCGCCGCATCGTCATAATCTTGGCGAAAGTCCAAAATATTGCGCACATCTGCCCCGCGAAACGCATAGATACTCTGGTCGGGGTCGCCAACTACCATCAAGTTTTGATATTTACTGGCTAGCTGATGGGTAAGGCGGTACTGTGCGGTGTTGGTGTCTTGATATTCGTCTACGTGAATAAACACGGCGCGCTGTTGGACTTTGTCGAGCACGTCTGGGTGCTTATCAAACAGTTCAACGGTACGCATCAAAATATCGTTAAAATCTACCGCGTTGTTCGACCTAAGTTGCACTTGATACTGCTGAAACGCCTCTACAATTAAGTCAATACGCAAACCAGCAATCATGTTACCAAAGGTGCGGTCAGCTTCTTCAGCCAGTTTAGCAGGCGACCATAAGTTGGACTTGGCCCGGTCGATGAGTGCTCTGAGCACGCGCGGGTTGGCGTCGCCAAAGTTGATGCGCCCCATGACGTCTTGGAGCAAATCAAGTTGATCGCTGGTGTCATAAATGACGAAGCCTGGGGCCAAGTTAATGAGGTCGCCGTAGGTGCGCAAGACCCGCAAGCAAGCTGAGTGAAAAGTACTCACCCAAAGGTCTTTGGCAAGCGCGCCAATAAGGGTTTGCACGCGCTCTTTGAGTTCACCCGCGGCCTTATTCGTAAACGTGACCGCTAAAATTTCAGTTGGAAATACCTCGTGTTCAGCCATAAGGTAAGCAATGCGCTGCACCACCGTGCGGGTTTTGCCCGAGCCTGCCCCAGCAATAACTAGTGCGGGGCCGTCGTAATGCAACACGGCTGCACGTTGGGCGTCGTTGAGGCCTGCTAATAACGCCTCGTTTGAGGTAGATGTTTCTTGAACTGAAAGTGATTGAGCAAGATCAGACACAACGCGTTATCGTACCGCTATCTGCCAAGGGAACGTGTTTGTCAGTGGCAATATGCTCACAGCAGGTTTTGAAAAAGTAATCAAGATAAAAGTACGCAACACGGTATAAACGTGATGACCTTAGAGGGGCATTTTACCCTAGTCCCGAAGTGACCTGCGTGATGAAATAGAGTGGCATTTTGTCGCGTGAGCATTCAACAAACTTGAGACACTGTAATTGAGGCACTGTAATTGAGCGGTGCTGTAGCGACGTTGACAAGTTGTGCTCGAGCGTCACAGGTGCAAGCTTTACAACTGCACGGTCAAAAACACATGTGTGGATAGATAAGCTGCGCAAATATTTTAGCAGCTACGTTAGTCAGGTGCTAGCCTCACCTAGCACGAATTATGATAGGCTACTTAACAAGAATATGCCCGTTTTATGCTCATGATTTTAGGAGGACTATGCTTCGCTCTTTAACCTTTGCTACCTTACTGTTAACCCTTGTTGCTTGCGGTCCAAGCCGCGCTGACATGCAAGTGTTGCAAACGCGCCTTGACGAAACCAGTGGGCGGTTAACTGCTACCCAAGAACAACTCACAAACTTGCAAGCTAACTCTGGTCAAGCTGAACAACAAGTAAGCGATTTACAACAGCAGGTCAACCAACTCAGTCAAGAAAATGCAGCGCTACAAGCTGCGCTAGACGAAGCACGCAACCAGCAGTCAACCGTATCTAATGACGGTGGGTCTGCTGAGGTTGAAGAGTTGCGCCGTGAACTTGCCAATCGCCCGAGCCAAGCTGAGGTTGACTTGTTAGCTGCTCAGTTACGGCTCTTAGAAGAAAATATCGCCTCACTCGAGTCATCTGAGTAGGTACTAGATAAACAAGCAATAAAAAGGAGAGGCTAATAACCTCTCCTTTCTTTATGATGCTTGTTTGTCTTAGCAGTTCCGGGACTATAGCGACACCCGCAAACATTGAGCTATAAACTGAATCGGTTTATGCGCTGCTCGGTAAGTATGGAGCTAGCTCCATACTTACGGCTAACGCTATAGTTCCTTTACACTAATACCAAATTGACTCTTGAATGTCATAGTCTGAATTATTTAAGGGTACGCTCTTACGAGCGATTTTGATGCCGCAAAGCGACATCAAAACATCACTTTAGTATAAGTGTTTCCATAGTGGTTTTGCGACAAGGAACGTGATTCACTTA
>CAZMCW010000044.1:16124-19518 GCA_964564405.1 uncultured bacterium | reverse complement strand
TTGTGGTTCTCTTAGCTAGCCTCAACTGTGGCTTGGGTTACTCTAAACTCAAGTCAAAAAGCTCTACAAGAGTATTAATTTAGCTCTGGCAAACTTGGCTCTACCAAATCAGAAAACCTAATGATCGAAGCTAGCGCAACCAGTAACAGCACCCATACCGCAATGGCAATGAATGTTGCTAGCTTGGCTTGCTTGGCTTCGCGGCTGTCAGCTGGGCGCAAGCCTTGCACCAAAAACGTACCGACACCCGCTAAGTTCACACAAATAATATTGCATCCAAACAACGATAACGCGCCGAGTGCCAAGTGGTTGTAGCCGTCGCCAACGAGGACGCCCACCGCTACCCATGGCGGCAGTAGGGCCACAGCTACCATCACGCCAATGGTGGCAGTAGACGCCCCCGTCGTAAACGCTAGCGCGCCGGCCACACCAGATGCCAGCGCAATGCCAATATCTGCCAAACTTACTTGCGTGCGGGAAGCTAACTCGCTACTGCCAAGACTGACTGGAAACAACATGCCAAACCCAACTGCTAAAGCAAACGCTATAGTAAGTCCCAATAGGTTGATACCAATAGTGCGCCGTGCCAGTTTGAAATCTGCCAAAGTTGTAGCTAACGATAGGGCAATGTTGGGGCCTAGTAGTGGCGCAATCACCATTGCACCAATGATGATGGCTACGTTGTCACGTATCATGCCCGCTGCTGCCACCACAGTCGACAACATCACCATTGTTAGGTACTGCCATGACACACCAATGCTGTCGTTAATGTCGTTGTAGAGTTCTTCGCGGCTTACCCGATTGGGGCGAACGTTGTTGTCTTCGTCTTGCTCACCGTTATTAGGATCATTCTTGTCGGGATCACTCTTGTCAGGATCACTCTTATCAGGATCGTCATCTTTAAGATTGTTGTCATCAAGATTGTTGTCATCAAGATCGTTATCATTAAAGTCATTATCATTAAAGTCATTGTCGCCGAGATCATCAACTTGAGACGTAGCTACGTCATCTTTTCCAGAATGTAGCTGCTTAACGATCTCAGCGTCTCGAGACTGAGACGTGCTGTGATCTTCTAGGTTGTCAGCTGATTTATCTGTTAGTTGTGCATTATTATCTGCTTTTGCAGATTCAGTCTTGTCTGAGGAATCGTCATCACCTGCAAGTTCTTCAGGACGAGGTAAAGAGGCTTGCACTTCTAGCAACACAACGCTAAACTGGTCGCGTTCAGCAAACCTTTGCTCGAGCACATCAAGTACTTGCTCGCTTGCACCAACTTCTACCAAAAGAGATGCTTGTAGTACGTCACCATTCGCCGGAGCCGTCCAAAATGCGCCTAATGCGCAATCTTGGACAGTTTCTTGAAGTTCCTCGAGCGTTGCTTGAATCGCAAGTTGGATAAGTCGCTGTGCCATCTACGTGCGCGCAGCTTGAATGGCAGTAAGCGCAATGGTGTAGGTAATGTCATCTACTAGCGCCCCACGCGACAGGTCGTTCACTGGCTTGCGCAAGCCCTGTAACATCGGCCCAATGCTGATGACATGAGCACTACGCTGCACGGCTTTGTAGGTGGTATTACCCGTGTTGAGGTCGGGGAAAATGAGCACGGTGGCACGCCCGGCCACGGGACTATCTGGCGCTTTGCTGCGGGCAACACTTTCGACCGACGCTGCGTCGTACTGCAAAGGTCCATCGATAAGAATATCTGGGCGGCGCGTTTTGGCCAGTTCCGTTGCCTGCCTCACCTTGTCAACATCAGCGCCAGCACCCGAACTGCCCGTGCTGTAGCTAATCATGGCCACACGTGGGTTAATGCCAAAGGCAGCGGCGGAGTCAGCACTTTGAATGGCAATGTCTGCCAGCTCCTCGGCAGTAGGGTCGGGGTTGATGGCGCAATCACCGTAGACAAGCACTTGTTCCGGCAAGCACATAAAAAAGATGGAGGATACCAACTTGGCGTCTGGATGCGTTTTGATGAGTTGCAAAGCCGGGCGCACCGTGTTGGCGGTGGTGTGTACCGCACCAGAAACCAGCCCATCCACTTCATCCAAATACAGCATAACTGTGCCAAGGACAACCCTGTCTTCAAGGGCCTCAGCAGCAAGGGCGTTGGTCATGCCTTTGTGTTGGCGCAAGTCAACGAGCGTGGGCACGTACTTGGCAATGAGATCGGGCCTGGGTTCGATGACCTCAATCCCTTCTAAACTTACCCCTTGTGTTTCTGCCACACGGCTAATACTCTCTTGTGACCCAATCAGCACGCAGTGCGCAATGCCCCGCTTAGCACAATCTGCGGCAGCTCTTACGGTACGCGGTTCGTCGCCTTCGGGGAGCACAATGCGTTTGCCAGCAGACCTTGCTTGGCTTGCCAAACGGTATAAAAACGCCGGCGGTGACAAACGTGGCTCGAGGTCGGTCGCACAACGCGCTTTGAGCCAGTCTTTAGCTAAATGCTCAGCCACGGTGTCCATCGCATTACCAATGCGGGCGAGGTCATCCACGGGAACTTCTAGGTTGAGTCTCGAGGTCATACTCGCTGTCAAATACGAATCTGTCTCCACTAAAAGAAGTGGCAACCCCGTATCAAACGCATCTGCACACAGTTTAAGCACGCGGTCGTCCGGCGGGTAGCCGCTGGTGAGCAGTAAGCCTGCTAGCGGCACACCATTAAGTGCGGCCAAACAGGCGGCCGTGATGATGTCATCGCGGTCACCGGGCGTGATGATAAGCGTGTTGGGACGAAGTACCTCGAGCATATTGGCAAGTCCGCGCGCGCACAGTACGACATCGTCCACGCGGCGTTTGTCCATGTCGCCGGCGATGAGCACCTCGGCATCTAAAAAGTTGGCGAGGTCTTTGGTACGTGGTGACACCAAGTTAGATTGCCACGGCACCGCGCCAACGAGCTTGAACGTTGAACTGAACATGTCGCAGCGCTCGAGCAAAGATTCTGCTGTTACTTGCTCTCCAAGCGCTCTCGGCAGTTCCGGCAAAATGCTGCCCAGTGCGCTCAACTGCACGGGCGCGTTGAGTTTGTTGACAATGCAGCCCAGCAGTTTGGCATCCTCAATGCCACCGTAAAGTTGGGCGGTGAGTTCAATGCGTTCCTCGAGCTGGCCCACATCACCTTTGCCCATAGAGGCAACTAAAATTACCTCCGCATCCAGGGTTTGCACAATTTCGGCATTCAAGGTATCTGCGTAGGGTTCGCTGCTGCGGGTGACGAGGCCTTCCACCACAACAACCTCAGCGTTGTCTTTGATCTGGTTAAAGGTTTCGATGATTTCACTCATCAAATGGGAGCTTTTGCCTTCACTTAACAGCACTTCTACATGGTGAAAATCAAGCGGATCAGGTGGGTTGAGGTTGGTAAGTTCCCGAATGAAGTGGCTCGAGC
>CAZMCW010000044.1:13949-16114 GCA_964564405.1 uncultured bacterium | reverse complement strand
GGCGCTCTTTTTGCGAAGATGCCCCCACATCACGAGTTGGATTGACACCACTCGCCTGGGCAATCGGCTTATAAAAACGCACCCGTAAGCCCATTTGGTCGAGGGCACGTACCAAGCCTAAACTCACGGAAGTAAGGCCCACACTGGGACCCGTGGGTGCCAAATAAAAAACGTGCGTACTCATGCGCATCACCTTCCGGGTGTTGCAGATATGTATTAACTCAACATCTGTAACGATGTTGGCATAACAATCTCACGGCTGTGCTCTACGATAACAAAGTCTTGCACAACCTACATCTTGCATAACCTACGTGCAAATTTGATATCAACTGTGAGCCTATTTTCCGTCAACAGCATCGTCACATAGTTCGCGCAGCTCTGTAAGATGCCTTTGTCCTGAGTGGTTTAGCCAAGAAAATATCAGCCTATCATCATTTACATGTCAACGCCCACGCATCAACATCAAAATATCACGATGAGAGATGGATTTTATGGTTGCTCGAGGATGATTTTTAGGCACGTCAGCATTTATGTTAGTAACTCCGCGACGTTGTAATACACACACCATGTGTGTAAAAGAGTGCGCCTGATGAAATCTTCCTTGCTCCCTTTCGCCCCTTCTCCCTTTTCTTAAAGACACTATTCCAGATCATTCATCCGTAATAACATCTCATGCTATTGCTAGTTGAATATAGATGTTCACAAAGATAATGCCTCAGCATCACCTATCAAAGACAGTTCAAAAGCCACTCAATCAAGCCATTCTTGAGCTGTTCTAGGCGCGTCACTAACAATATCAGATGAACCTTCAGCCAAGACAGGCGTGTTGTCCGTTTCATCTTCACGCGTTGCCCAAGCAGGAAACGGGAACGAGAGCATCATGGGTGTAGGCACATCCGGCTGGTGCACCACCATAGTCCCTGGTGCCAAAATAGTTGCACGCATTCTAAAACTGCCCGGCATAAACCGGTACTCGCTGCGTTCAGCTTCAGCGGCGTCCAAGCGCCCCACCACCCGCACCGCCGCGTTACTGACAATGCGCCGTTCAACCTCACTGGCGGTTTGTTGCGCGCCAATGAGGATGATGCCCATGCTGCGCCCGCGCTCAGCAATGTCTAGGAGCACATCTTTAATGGGGCTAGTACCTTCTGCCGGGGCGTATTTATTCAGCTCGTCTAGCACAACAAAGACCTGCCCGCGTTGGCGTGTTTCTTGTTGGCTAAAGACTTGCTTGAGGAGAACACCCACCACAAACATCTGTGCTAGTGGCGCAAGTTGGTGAATGTCTACGACGTGGACTTGCTCGTCTGAGTCGAGGACCTCGAGCCGTGCCTCTTTTGCACGCTTCACCGGAATATCTCCACGAATGAGTTGTGATAGATACTTTGACGCCCCGCGCAACCGGCGAATCAGCGCTTCGCGGGTGCCTTTGGCTTGGCTGGCTGTCCAGGTTTTATCACCTTCGCCATCAGCGTCGTATAAAAGTTTGAGTTCTAAGTAGGTGATGAGTTCGCTAAACGTGGTTAAGCGGGTGCCAGGCCTTAACCCAGCGATGCTGTCCAGCGCGCTACTGTCTAGGCCTTCGTTCTCACCGATGGCAGTAACTTGGCTGGGAACGTCGTCCTCAAAGGTGAGTTTTTCAGGAACCTCGAGCCACGGCCCAGATTGTCCTACCGCAAGTTTTGCTAGTTTTTCTTCAACATGGGCAACCAAAAAGCCTAAGTTGGTCATGGCATCGCGCTCAACCAACGCAAAGGGCAACATGCGCTCCGCCGCAAAGTCGCGCAAGGTCCACACATAAGCGTGCGCATCTTGTCGTTTATTTGTGTCTGGCATGAGGTTATTACCAGCTTTGACAGGTGCGTGTAAGGCTACACTGTCAAACGCGTTAGTAGGCAGGTCACAGATTTCGTAACGGGTTTGGGGGTGTTTGGTCTTAGCTTGCCACTTGCCTTCTTTATCCACAAAATCTTTGTTAGGTTTATCCAAAAACAGCAAATCTTGCCCTTTGACGTTAAAAATTAGGGCTTTGCTGTTGGGATTTGTCATGATCGGCGCAACCTCACCGCGTTTTTTGGCATTAAAAATGCTGTACAACAAAAACAACGCATAAGACGTTTTAGTGGCAATTCCGGAAATCCCCGAGATGTTGATATGTGCGCCTT
>CAZMCW010000044.1:12749-13866 GCA_964564405.1 uncultured bacterium | reverse complement strand
AAGTCAAAGTTGAGGTAGCCAGCATCCCCACTGCGCAACACGCCCGCAGGTAGCGGCGTATCCATATTGTCGAGGTAAAGGGCTTTGTCGAGGCTGTCGGCGTGCGCTGCAAACACGCTGTCACCGGGCGCAGGTGGAATAAACTCCTCGGGGTCAACACGTGTTACCAGCACATGTGCCGCATAGGCTACATTGGCTGGCATAAGCCCAGCAATGACGAGTTCTGTGTCACCATCAAACTGCACACCTTCGTAACGGCGACGCACATCGTCGACGATGCCGTAAAAGTTGACCGTACTGCCTTCATCAGCAGGATCAGGCACGGCCGCGTAGACGACATCATCTAGTTGCACTTTGGTGCCTGCCGGCACAGCAAACCAAAACTGCAAGGGTGTAGCGTCTTCGGTGCCGAGCACCATGCCGATGCGCGTTTCATCACCAGATGTGTTTTGTGTGTCTTGATTGGGTATATCTTGTGGATTCAAACTGTCAGCCACCATAGCCTCCCAAGGGATATGAAGCAGTTGGGGTGTCTCAAAACGTTGAGCATAAACTTAACGCCGATTACTTCAAGGTTACCTTACATCAACATTACAAACTTACTGACAAAAGCCACTGCTGAGACATCCAGATGAGATTGCCTAGGCATACATCTAAATGGATTGACTGCTGTCACGACCTGATAAGTACCGTGTGATGCGGCGGCGGACAACGGCATGATTGCCCATGCGGCGGTGAAGTTCTGCCTCGAGCGCCCGAATAGGTAACAGTTGCTGCGGCGCTCTGGGGTCTTGGTGTTGACGGCTCGCCAGTTTGGGCAGGGTTAACGTAAGCCAATTGGCTAAGTTGATGGCATCTTCTAAGCGCGCATCTGGGTCAGGTCCAGCGTAAGCTTGTAAACGCACAATACCGGCCAGACTGTAAAGCCATGGACGCGGGTCACGTAGGCGCATGAACCATTCAAAATATTGCTGTTGTGCGCTGCCAGGATTGATGACGTAAAGGGGTGAACGCTCACCTTGCTCGAGCCGTTGCACTACAGCTAGTTGCGCAGTGTTGATCTTTACTTTTTGAATCGTTTTAACGTAACCCAAAATGTTAGGCACATGTAAATGAA
>CAZMCW010000044.1:9527-12730 GCA_964564405.1 uncultured bacterium | reverse complement strand
CCATCACTGATGACCAACGCATGAGGATGTTGTTCAGCTAATCTGACGGCTAAATTTCGCTCAGCCTCGAGCATGGTGTCTTGCAACTTAGCAATGACCGCATCAGCTTCACTTTTGTTGGCAGGTACAATTCGGTAACTCAAATTGCCAAGTTGCACAGGTGAACGCGCCGTGAGGGGTAACACACGGTCCTCGGCAACTTGACTATAACCACTGCTAAGCACACAAATGCGTTCGATCTGCATGTCTTTAAGGAACTCAGCCCGGCGGCTAAACTTGGCACAACAAGACACACCGCCTACACCGTAGGTACCTAGCGCACCAAACGCGAGTTGATTGCGGTCTTGTTCAAGCAGTACCCGCGCTTCAATGCGGCGGCTACCATCTAAAAAAAACAAATCTCGCCAAGCCGCGCTAACACCATCAGCAGGGCGTTGTGGTTGCCAGTTGTTACCGTCTACCTCAATATCTGTGTTGAGGCTAACGTCCTCTGACGTTTCTGGCAGCACGCTTGTCTCAGCAGAAAGAGCTGTGTTGTACTCAGCAGCCCAAGGGTCTAGACGTAAGTTCATAACATATCAGCATAGCAAATGACAAGCTTAGTTTCGCATTGGCATCAGACGCAACAGTCAGCTAATCAGATCAAAACGTCAGACAAAAAGAGGGGTGATGTTCTTGCAGCGTTTTCACGAGTAACTGCCACAGGCAGTTGCGCGTGCGACCTAGGGGACTAGAACTCGACTCACTTAGTGTGGGGGAACCAATCCTAGAACTGCTATTAATATTGGTATTGGGTAGCTAGGTTTGGCCCCTTCGTGAGTGACGTTGACTAGGTTGAAATTGCACCTAGGTCTTAGCCTATTAACCTAATCCCTAGTTTTAAGTGCTTCTGGGGGAATGACGCCAGCCAGCTAGCACTGTTAGAATGGCACTATTATAGATGTGAGGACTAGCTGAGAAAGCTGTCAGCCTAATATTTTTGAGTATCTCAAGTTACACCAGCAACGCTTTAGGCAGCAACCTTGTTATATGGCAGCCTTGTTATGTAACAACCTTGTTATATGGCAACCTTGTTATGTGGCAACCTTGTTACACAAAGTACATCATATCTACTCATACTGCTCATCAGCTTACAGCTGCCTGTGTCCTCGAGAGGAGTTTGGCATGTCCGATGCCGACAACGAAAAAACATCTCAGTGGCGTGATAGTGAACTTGCGTTTCGCTCCACTTTAAGTGCGCTCACCCAGGCCTTAAAACGCTACTTGGTTGTGCAACCCAAACCAGATGCGCTAGGCACCGCTCAAGCTGCTCTACTACCGTCACTTTACGCGCTTGGGCAAGACATTTGGAACCTGCAAGTTTTGCGGGCAGACGGGCTACCTAGCGAAGAACGCATCCGCTATCACTTACGCTTAGGCGAAGGTGAAGTTACGCTAGACGTTTGGGCCGTAGGCACCGCGCTTGACCGTTTCCCAGCCCGCGACACCCTACCCGAGGGCACCCATTGGGGCGTCCGCACCAACGGATCTGACTGGCAACTTATCGACTTTACTAACAGTGCAGCTATCAACAACTTCAGCTTGTTTGATGAAGCTTTTCCACTTATTTTGGACAAACTGTTTAGGGACAATGGTAGCGACCTCAGCACCCGCTTACACGAAGCTGTGCGCTTTGCTTACAAAACCGAAATTGCCAGTAAGCTCGAGCAACTCATCACCCTTCAAGGGGCAGATACCGTACGTGACCGCAGTGGTGGTACGCCCGAAGGCGTTTTAGACCTGCTTAAAGAAGAGGGTTTAATCGACACCGTTAGCGATGTAGACCTAGGTCCTGCTGACCTACAAGACTTACTCGATTACAACCTCAAAGCTACCCAGATGGGCGTTGTCCGCGATGCTGGCATGATGCAGGATATTGCGCTAGCTGAAATTCAGCGCCACTGCCAAGTCGTTAAAAACCTCAAAGGTAACCTTAAAGCTACGTTTGATGATACCCAGCTAGATGTAAGCTCGAGGTCAGGCCTGTATTACGTGCTCGCCGCGCTTGCTGTTCAACACGGCCGGCCAGATGCCATTCCAGCAACCGACCTCACCCGCCCACCTGATGTAGCTCCTACCGGCGGCCGCAGCCGGCCGTTGGGTAAACCAGGTTGGTATTTGTCGCTCGAGAACAGCACCAATTTCACCAGTGGCGTGCAGCAACTCATTAGCGCACTCAACTTAGGTCACCGTCTCAAAGCCACCAATAGAGGCGCACCTTATCCTCCCGAAGCTTGATTCACAGTTTTGAGTGCTCGAGCTTTACGTGAACGTGTATTAAGTAGGGCACCTGTTCATTTAAACGAGGCAGCAATACTACAATTAGTGTCAACTGAGTGTCAGCAACAGGCACCTCGTTTGTCTGTCTCAGCCTGTATCATCCCACGTCTAGAGGTCAAAGACATTTTGCAGAACGTTAGTAGATGCACAATTACCATGTTGACCGATATTCTGTTGGTCAGCGTCTACAGACAGCTTTGCTGCTGTTTCATAACTAGCTATTTGTTGAGGTTATGGTCTTTGGCCCTGCATTGTTTTATCTCCGTTCGTCCAGTTCAAGCCAGAGTCATCACCAGTACAAGCCCATCATGAATCAGCCTAGCGATACACCTCCTCCAACAGCACCTACAACACCTTCAGGACGGCTCGAGAAACGCTTGCGCGCGCTACTTGCCACAGCCCGCCAGCAAACCGTTAACGAAGTCACCACCCTTAAAGCACGCTTTTTGGAAGATGTTCGTGACGACAGCCCAGATTTGTTGGTGTTGCGCGGGCACTTACACATTGAAACCGAGCTCATTCGCCTCATCGCCCAAGAACTGCCCAATCCAGATGCGATTAACCTAGCCAGTGACCTCAACTTTGTGCAGCGGCTTAAACTGGCAGTTGCTTTAGAGTTACTCAACCCAGCTGAGGCCAACGCGTTTAGCCGCTTAAACACCTTGCGCAATAACCTCACCACGGTGCCGTTTGATATCAGCCGGCAGGATGAGCTTAACTTGTACAGCTACTTGGATAAAGGTTTGCAAGCAAGCCTCGAGCGCTACATGGCTGAGCCATTCCCCAACTTTCTCAAGCAAATTTTGCTGAGGTTATGGCTCAAAGTGCTCACCAAACGCATTTTGCGCGGCAAAATTCACGAGACGGATGAAATTGGCTTAGAG
>CAZMCW010000044.1:0-9397 GCA_964564405.1 uncultured bacterium | reverse complement strand
CAATAAGACTGCGTACAACAGTTTTAGCCTCCGCATCATTGCCAGCCATGAAGATGGCTCTGCGCTCAGCAAGAGGTTTAGACGTATCCCCTTGGGTTTGTAAATGGACGTAGTAGATAGTGTTAAACGCTTTAATAACTCGAGCCTCTGGCACAACTTCAGCAACTAGCTCGCTGTGCGTTTTGCCATTCAGGTCAATCTCGCCATCTCGGTTAGGGTAGTAGTTGGCTGCCGTCACCAGAATTTTTCCGGTGAGTGCGCTAACTGGCAAACTGCGGATATGCTTAAACGGAATAGCCTCAATCACAACCTCGCCAAAATGTGCTGCATCTTCTGCTGTGCCTGCTTGCACACCATTACCAAGTTCATGAACCAAATCCTGTAAACTTTCAGGGCCGCGTGAATTGCTAATCATGACTGGATAACCCGCGTTAGACAATAAGCGGGCGAGGCTCGAGCCAATGTTCCCTGCACCAATAATCCCAATATTCATGAATTCGTCCTTTCAAAAACTCATTTTGCCGACGCCTACGTGTGCTGTCATCACACTAAATTTTGAGATGCCAAACAACATAGTTCTTGCTAGTACTGCCTATCCTACACGTCTAACACACACTATTTCTAATAAGGTGAGCCCTTCATCACAACGAAAGCCACCTCACCGTTGCATAAAACTACACCTATGCGATAGCATGACTGAACGCTTAACCCAAAGGAGATACTATGCTACGTAGTTACCGTTTTATTGTGCTGATGCTAGTTCTTGTGACCAGCCTTGGCGCAGCCCAAACCCTCACTATTGAAAGCTGGCGTAACGACGACCTGGCCATCTGGCGCGATGTTATTATCCCAGCCTTTAATGAGCAGTACCCAGACATTGAGGTTGTGTTTCAACCCACCGCGCCAACGGAATACAACGCTGTTTTGGCGTCTAAGCTCGAGGCAGGTACAGCCGGCGACCTCATTACCTGCCGTCCGTTTGATGTGTCGTTGGACTTGTATGACCGTGGCTACTTAGCCTCCCTCAATGACCTAGGTGGTATGGACAACTTTAGCGATGTTGCCAAGAGTGCCTGGATTACTGATAACGGCAGTGACGTGTTTTGTGTACCGATGGCCTCAGTGATTCACGGGTTTATTTACAACAAAGATGCGTTTGCCGAACTTGGTTTGGAAGAGCCTAGTACCTACGAAGAATTTATGGCTGTGCTTAGCGCCATTTCAGAAGATGGTACCTACGCGCCATTAGTCATGGGCACTGCCGACCAGTGGGAAAGTGCCACCATGGGCTACCAGAACATCGGCCCTAACTACTGGCAAGGTGAGGCTGGCCGTACAGGCTTGCTAGACGGCAGCATCGGCTACGACGAAGGGGGCTTTTTGGAAGCGTTTGAAGCACTCGCGCAGTGGCAACCGTTTTTACCCAGCGGCTACCAAGCTATTTCGTATCCAGATGCACAAAACTTTTTCGCTTTAGAGCAAGGCATTATTTACCCAGCCGGATCATGGGATATTTCGGTGTTTAACCCGCAAGTGGACTTTGAAATGGGCGCGTTTAAGCCACCTGCCCCCGCCGGTCAAGACACCTGTTACATTAGCGATCACACGGACATTGCTATGGGACTCAATGCGAACAGCCCTAACCAAGAAGCGGCACAGACCTTCTTAACATGGATGACCAGTTCCGAATTTGCTGAAATCTACTCAAATGCACTCCCCGGCTTTTTCTCACTGGCCGATCACGATATTTCACTTGATGACCCCTTAGCCCAGACCTTTGTCAACTGGCGCACGGAGTGTGAATCCACCATTCGCTCGTCGTATCAAATTTTGTCACGTGGCACGCCGAACAACGAAAACGATTTGTGGAACGCGTCCGCGCAAGTGTTGAACGGTACGCTTACGCCTGAAGAAGCTGCTAATCAAGTTCAAACCGGGCTCGAGAGCTGGTACGAGCCTCAGCAGTAGTCGTCAACTTGAACTAGCTACATATGAGGGGTGCTTTAGGCATCCCTCGAGCTTTTTTAGGTGTCTAACAGCTTGTGACAGTATTAGTAAGCCTCGAGATATATTTTCTTGAACGAGAAACATAAGATTATCTCAACCTGTCTCACAGATGATTTTTAATGACGGTTAGCCTCGAGCATCACCCACAAACAGAAGTTTTCCCAACATCTGATATGTCCACTCCCACCGATAGGACCCGCATGAAACGTACTCGCTGGCACATACTTGTCTTCTTAACCCCTGCGTTTGTCATCTACACCGCGTTTATGATCTTTCCGCTATTTGACTCGTTGCGGGTGAGTCTGCAAGTGCCTGTCGAGGTTACATCCTCTGAAACTGCGACAGATGATGTCTCAGCGATAACATTTGGCTTTGACAACTACCGCACCCTTGTCCGCGATCCTCAGTGGGCCCCGCGACTCTTTGGCGCGCTTCGCAATAATATCCTCTTTTTTATCGTTCACATGCTGATACAAAACCCACTAGGGCTTATTTTGGCAGTGCTACTTGCGTCTAAAGTAGTTGCTGGACGGGCTATTTACCGCACGCTTATCTTTACGCCCACGGTGTTATCTGTTGTGCTCATTGGCTTTATTTGGCGGCTTATTCTTAGCCCACTTTGGGGAGTGTCAGAAGACATTCTTGGGGTGGTTGGGCTCGAGCGGTTGAATCAACCCTGGTTGGGGCTCGAGCGCACCGCGCTTATCACCTTATCACTGGTCTCCGTTTGGCAATACGTAGGCATTCCCATGCTGCTCTTTTCAGCTGCACTCGTGGGCATCCCTGAGATGTACACCGAAGCCGCCGAGGTTGATGGCGCAAGTAGCTGGCAAGTCTTTTGGCGTATTCAATTCCCCCTCCTGTTACCAACAGTAGGGATAGTGAGTGTACTTACATTTGTGGGTAACTTTAATGCCTTTGACCTTGTCTATACAACTCAAAAAGCGTTAGCCGGCCCCAATTTTTCAACTGATATTTTAGGGACGTTTTTCTTCCGAACCTTTTTTGGCGTGCAGTTGCAACCGGGCAATCCAACCATGGGGGCAGCCATTGCTGGCATTATGTTTGTGATCATTTTGGCAGGCGTATTGCTCTACTATTTTGGCTACCAGCGGCGGCTTCAGCGGGTTGAGTTGTAACTGTGAGTGCACCTATAAAAAAAGCCTTGACTGTTTTATCTGCGCACGCCATTTTGCTGACTTACACGGTCATTGCCATGTTTCCCGTGCTACTCGTGATCATCAATTCATTTAAGAGCCGACGGGCTATTTTTCGCACACCCTATGCCCTACCCAATGCAGAAACCCTAGATTTTGTAGGCTATCAGCGGGTATTTGAGGGTGCTAGTTTTGGCGTCTACTTTCGTAACAGTTTATTGGTGACGCTTATTACCCTAGCGCTCATTTTGCTGGTAAGTTCGATGGCGGCGTTTGCACTGGCGGAGTACAAATTTGTTGGCAATGCTGTACTGGGGTTGTATTTTGCGCTGGGAATTATGATTCCGATTCGGTTGGGAACCGTGAGTATTTTGCAGCTCATGGTGCGGCTCGAGCTTGTTGACACGCTCGCCTCACTCATTTTGATTTACACCGCGCAAGGTATTCCACTGGCTGTATTCATCCTCACCGCATTTTTGCAGCAAGTCCCTAGCGACTTGAAAGATGCCGCCCGCATTGATGGTGCTAGTGAGTACCGCATCTACGCGTTGGTGCTTCCACTGGTTCGCCCGGCGCTCGGTACCGTGGCCGTGTTTAATATGATTCCCGTCTGGAACGACTTGTGGTTTCCGCTTATTCTCACATCGTCTGAACGCAGTAAAACGGTTATTTTAGGTGCGCAGATTTTTTTGGGGCAATACGTCAACGACTGGAACGCGGTGCTAGCCTCACTTACTCTGGCCATGGTGCCGGTGATGATTTTGTATGTGGTGTCCTCGAGGCAGCTTATTCGCGGTCTAACCTCAGGTGCCATCAAATAATGCCTGCGCCTTACTGATTCAAATTTATTCAACAACTTCATACACAGATGCAGACACTACCTCACCTTTATCTTGTGATGATGCTACCTTATCTGCTTTACCCTTTTGAGACACCTGCTGAGAATCTTTTGGCGGTCTTAACGCGATGTTTGCATAGCGGTTACACATCCCAATCCCCACGCCGTAAGCGAGTCCAAAGACCAACAAAAACGTGAGCAATACGGCTTGCGAGCTGCCAATGAGCCACGCAAACGCAGCAAACCACATCACTGAAGACCAGATAACTGCAAGAATTAACGTGGCTGCTAACGCCGCTTGCTTGCCACCTTGCTGTCCAAAGACTTCAGCTAACACCAAGCCAATCGGCAATTGGGCTAATGCCATCAGCAGTAAGATTGCACCTAGTAACGTGGGTGAGTTAGTTGATGCCCCCTGCTGAAAGACCTGCCAAGCTCTTAAGCCCACGCCAACCAGTAACGCTAAGCTCGTCTGAGCCGCCACCATGCCCACAAAAATAAGCCGCAAACTGCTCACAGCTTGGGTATAGCTTGGCGTTTTAGTCTTGAGGAAGGTCTGTACGGCGCTTAGCATTATTTTAAGGTGTATAGTCTGGATTTTTCCAGACAATTAGACTTGCCCAGTTATCGGACGCGCTATCTTCGATATAGTCCTGCAAGACACCTTTCACCTTAAAGCCATGCTTGAGCTGAAAACTCAACGTACGGTCGTAAATGCGCTTGGCGACAACATCCCGCACATAGGCCCTTGCACTCATCAGATGTTTGTAGCGTGCAAAACCAGGTAGCACCCCACCCGCCACAATGCCTTTACGGTTAAGGCGTTTCACCAGTCCTTGCCGCGCTTCATACAAAAGCCGCCCGATGCCCTGCTTGCGGTAGTCCGGGTGCACACTGATGTCCGCGCCATAATAGTAATCACCATCTGGGTCGTGATTGCCAAAATAACCGCCGTCGATAATGTCTAAAAAGCTATGGCTGGCATCATCAAAATCAAAATTCGTCAAAAACCCCGCACCCAAGCCCACAACTTTATCTTTGACAAGAGCGACGAAGTTACCTTCTGGAAACACCTTGCAATGGTTAAGGAAGTGGTCTTTACGCATGAGTTCAGAGGCTGCCAAGGTTGGGAAGCAGCGCTTTTGAAGCGCCGCTAAATCTTCAGTAAATCCTGGGCGAATGGTGACAATATTGACTTGGTTGAGCACAGGATTAGAAGTTGGTTTGAAAATTTTCGCCGTAACCTTGTTAGACATACGTTATCTTACAAAGTTTGTAGGTGCACAGACAAGATAATATGTACATCCAAATGGTATGCTAAATTAGTAGTATGAAAGAGTCACTCATTCAAAAGGTCACGGTAAGCTTGCCTAAAGATGTACTGCATTTTGCTGACAGTTACAAAGAGACTCACAACATGAACCGCAGCGAAGTACTTGCTCTTGCCTTGCGAGTTTTACGTAAACAAGAACTTACCGAAGGTTACAAAGCTCTTGCTGCAGAACAAAAAGCATCACATGATGAGTTTGTTGACTCTGGCCTTGCTGAAGTTTTAGACGCGACAGAATGGTAGTTACCCTCAATAAGCAAAGACTACCTAGATGATTTTATTACGGCGAGGAGACATTGTTTTAGTAGATTTTGACCCAGCACGATCATTTGAGGCTGCCTTGACACGCCCAGCCTTGGTCGTTAGCAACAACGCTGCTAACGCAGTTATGCACGTTATCATTGTGATACCCCTTACCAGCAACGTGACTCGAATTTATCCTCACGAAACGTACTTACCTGTAGAACGCAGCGGCCTTGACCGCGACAGCAAGACACAACCGCACTTACTGCGGCACGTTAGCAGAAGTCGCATCCAACGCGTGCTTAGTCATCTACCGGAAGACCTTATGACGGATATTGATAACAAATTGTGCGAACACCTTAGCTTGTGAGCTTAAGCCTGTACTGAAAAATGTTGATACTCATTCTCCGTTGGCTTACCCCAAACTGCCCAAAAGTCACCTGTTGCCGGGCGCATGATTGCCGCACCACAGGTCGCAACGTGCATGGGGGGTTTGCTCGAGACGCAAATTGCCTCTTTATCTCGAGTCACATCCATCAAATCTTCTGGGATAATGCCATCATCAGTTAATAACTGCTGCGCCCGCCCTAACCGTGCTTCCGAACTTTTCTGCGACGCTTCCGGGCGACTGCGCTGCTGGGCTACGGTGTTGTCAACCAAGCAATGATTCGTATGAACAATGGGCGTCTCTGCTAATTGCGTCACGTCTTTCGCAGTTGAGGTTGCTTCGATGTTGTATCCCTGTCCGTGTTTATCCATAAGCAAATAATTGTGTGCACCCATGAGTTTCGCATTCGTAATGCAGGCAAGCGCTACCTCAATATCTTCTTGCATGAGCACTTTACGCACAACGTGCGTCCAAGACACACCAATTTGACCATCTGCCGCCATTAAGTTGTTGATGCCAACAGCAATGCCTGCGCTGTTCATACCAATCATGCCCAAGCACCCTACGGTGCTAAACGCTAAAAATGCGGGTGCATCTGCGGGCTGACCGTCTAGCAAGATCACGTGTTCCTCGGCGGTATCGTGCATATCCCAAGTTTGTCCGAACATAGCCTCGCGGTCCACCGTACGGCAGGCTGGCACCAAAAACGCCGTGCAGTCGTCGGCAGCGTGAGTGGTTTGTAGGGAGTTTGCATGGTTATAGACAAGGTCGATAAAATCGGTAAACCCGCTAGCGATGACAACCTCAGCAGGACGAACCCCGGCGGCATTGGCAATGCCTACCAGTTCTTCGGTGAGTTCAGGGGAATAGCGGTGATGTTCGTCAAGGCAAGCTTCAGCGAGAGTTAAAACTTCTGATTCACTGAGTTTGCTACCTGTCCAGGCGTTTTCCATAGCGAGCTCGAGCCGATCCTGAGCAAACACGTTAATATCACCAGCAAATTTTTGCCCGTGCTGCTGACCCATCTCCGTTGGTGTTCCCACTAACCTCACAACTCGCAACTCACGCATCTGTTGACCCTTTCTAGATAGCATCAAGTAACATTACGTGCAATGCCACTTGTTTTTGATGCTTGCTCATCTTACGGTGATTTATCCATTGTTGCCAGCAGAATGACTGAGCTTTGTGTGTGGAACTACTGAGTTGACCGTAGTGGCTGTAGCGAATGTCTCAACTACATACCTTAATTAACAAGAACATTGGCACTACGCTTGTCCCAGCAGACGTTGACATCCTCCCCTACCCCGCGCATGGTGGCAAAGCGCTGGCTTAAATTTTGCACTCGAGCCACCACCAAATCATCGCCAACGCGCACGCTGTAACGCGTGTCGGTGCCGATGTAAAGCGCTTCTTCAATACGTCCGCGAACACACACGGTGTTCTCACCAAAAGGAGATGCTTGATCATCTGCTTGTAAGGTGATTTTTTCGGGGCGAATGGCCAGCGTAATTTGCTGGTTTGGACTCACCGCATGATTTTCATCAATGTAGGCTGGTACGACTAAACCACCTGCAAATACAAGCTGGCAGTGGCTACCTTGCATTTCTTGCACCGTGGCGCTTATAAAATTCGTTTCACCAATAAAGTCAGCCACAAAGCGGTCTTGAGGTGTTTCGTAAATCTCACTCGGGCTACCTACTTGCAACACGTGACCTTGATTCATCACGGCAATGCGGTCGGCCATAGTCATGGCTTCTTCTTGATCGTGGGTCACAAAAATAAAGGTGATGCCCACTTGTTGTTGCATGGTTTTAAGTTCAAACTGCATCGCTTTGCGCAATTTGAGGTCGAGCGCGCCGAGGGGTTCATCTAGCAAAAGAACCTTGGGACGGTTCACCAGTGCCCGCGCCAAGGCAATACGCTGCCGTTGTCCGCCGGACAGTTGATGGGGTTTGCGTTTGGCCACGTTGGGGAGTTGAACAAGCTCGAGCGCTTCATGGGCACGTTCACGCGCTTCTTTACGAGGCACTTTCGCCATCTTCAACCCAAACATCACATTACTCAAGATGTTCATGTGCGGAAACAGCGCATAATCTTGAAAGACGGTATTGACCGGACGCTGAAACGCTGGCACGCCTTGCACAGGTTTACCGGCAATGACAATCTCACCTTGGCTTGGGATTTCAAACCCAGCAATAAGCCGCAAGGTGGTTGTTTTGCCGCAACCCGACGGGCCCAATAACGCAAAAAACTCACCTTGAGTAATCTCGAGTGAAATATCATCAACAGCTAGCACGGGTTCAGCGTTAGCGCTGCCAGCATAAGCTTTGCTGACAGCGCTAAGTTGCACATCAATCGTTGATGCTGTTGATTGTACAGAAGGCTGCAATTACTGACCAATCAAAATGCGGATTTCATCCCACGCGTCGTTGTACATTTGCTCCATGTCCGCGTTGGAGACAATGGTAAACAGGTTGGCTAAAATCTCATCGCTGGGGTAAATGCCGGGATTGGTAAGCATGGATTCTTCAATGAGGCCGTCGTCAATCGCTTGTGCGTTGGGTGAGGCATAAGCGGTGTAGTTACTGATGTCTGCGCCAACTTGTGCGTCTAGAACGTAGTCAATGAAAACCTCAGCAAGGGCTTGATTGGGTGCGTCTACTGGCACAGCTAGAGTATCCACCCAGTAAATGGTGCCTTCTTCGGGTAACACATACGCGTAGTCGTCACACTCGCACTCATCGATAATTTGGAAGATGTCGCCGTTGTATTCCACCACCACATCTGCCTCACCGCGCACGAGCACTTCTTGACCATCGTCTTGGTTAATATAGGTGACGTTTGCACCGTTTTCAATGAGGAAGTCTCGAGCCTCATTAATTTCATCTGGATTACTCGTGTTCGGGTCATAACCAAGTATCACCAGCGCAATACCGATGATGCCACGGTTATCGTCAATCCACGATACAGGCCCGTCGTGCTGGAACATGTCCTGCCAAGAGGTGATGGGCTCGTCAAAGGCGTTTGTGTTGTAACCAATGCCAATCGTGCCCCACTGATACGGCACGGTAAACGCGTTATCGGGGTCGTAAGCAGGGTTTTTGAAGTCGTCGATGATGTTGGCAAAGTTGGGGATGTTGTCAAAGTTGAGGGGCTCGAGCAAATCCTCAGCAATCATCAACTCCGCAGTTTCTTGGCTCGGCACCACAATGTCATAACCAGGGTTACCTTGGCGGATGCGGGCGAGCATATCGCTATCGGTTGGGAAGGTGTCGTAAATAACCTCTACACTGCAGAGTTCTTCAAAATTGCCGATAGTATCTTCGGCAATGTAGGTTGTCCAGTTATAGACGCTCAAGGTTTGCCCTTCAAAGCCTTCTGGGCAAGCCCACTGCGCGGCAGCGGTGTTAGTGGTACTCAACAAACCTGTTAAG
>CAZMCW010000043.1:18722-19657 GCA_964564405.1 uncultured bacterium | reverse complement strand
TCCCCTAGGTCGCACGCGCAATTGCCTGTGGCAATTACTCGTGGAAACGCTACAAAACATCACTTTGGTATGAGTGTCTCCATAATAACTTCGCGACGTGGAACGTGAATGAATCATGTTCCTTGACCGCTACTGCTATCTGTATCTGCAAGATACAGATAGGAGATACTTAAATGGGTTAATTCTTTAAGTAATTAACCGGCCAGGGTATCAGGATGATGCGCCCGCAAGCGCAAGCCCAGAATCACAATGCCAATGGTAACTAGCATGAGCGCAATAGCAATCGGGCGCTCAAAAAAGCTGCTCAAATCCCAACGGGACTTGATCGCACTGACCATGAAGTTTTGCTCGAGAATGGGCCCCAAGACCATCCCTAACACCACTTGAGCCAGTGGAAACCCGCCCACTTTAAGTAGCAACGCAACAGCTCCCATGCTCGCCATCACCCATACATCAAAGGGATTGTTGTTAATGGCAAACGCGCCAACAACACACAACACGGTGATGACGCTCAACAAAATATTAAACGGAATGCGCACAATTTTAGCGACCGCCCCTGCCGTCAGGTAGCCAAGTAAAGGTAGTAACAGCAGGTTACAAACAATAAACGCCCCGTAAAGCGTCCATACAAGCGGCAAATCATTTTGAAACAGTTGCGGTCCGGGGGTAATGCCTTTCATCAAAAATACGCCGAGCACAATGGCTGTAACCGTATCGCCAGGTAGACCTAAAGCTAGTGCCGGAATCCACGCGCTAGCCACAGCGGCGTTGTTGCTGCTAGTACCAGCTAGCACAATGGTGTCGTGATGCGCTTCGGTGATGGCATCTTCTGTTAAGGCTAAGGTTTTATCAGCAGGTTTATCAGTAGTTGAAGTGATGTGCTGCTTGTTAGCTTGCCGCAGCACAGACATCTTTTCCACGCTGCTAGCTACCCA
>CAZMCW010000043.1:9467-18712 GCA_964564405.1 uncultured bacterium | reverse complement strand
AAAACCTACAAATGTGCCCATAAGTGACGACCTCAGCACTAAGAGTGGGTGTTTGAGCATGAGCTTAATAGGTTCAATGAAAAAAGCTTGCCTCGAGCTAACCACCTTGCCAACCTCACTAGGTTGAGCTTGCACACGCCCTTGTAACAAGTGTCCAAGCACTTCTGAAAACCCAAACAAGCCAATCATCACCACAATGTAGTTGAGCCCGCCCAGCAAGTTAGGGTTGCCAAAATCAAAGCGAGGGTAGCCCAAGGTTGGGTCAATGCCCACCGTGGCAAACGCTAAACCCAAAAGCAGTGATACAAAGCCTTTAAGCGGACTGCGCCCCGCTGCAAAAATACCAGCAGTAAGTCCCAGAACAGCAATCCAAAAATACTCGAACGAGGAAAAGTTTTTAGCCACCTGCGCCAAGAATGTCGCGCTGACAATCAGCAGTCCTGTACCGATAATCCCGCCCACGGCAGAACCCATGGCGCTAATACCTAGCGCATAAATAGCACCTTGGCGTTTGCCAAGGCTGTTGAGTTCTTCCACATAGGCGGCACTTGCAGGGGTACCGGGAATTTTGGCGACAATGGAACCTACATCGCCAGCGAAGATGGCTGTGCTCGAGATGCCAATAATGGCAGGTAACGCTAGCACCGGGTCCAAAAAGAACGCAATGGGAATAAACAGTGCTACAGCAAGTGTTGCCGTAAGACCGGGAATTGCGCCAAACAGTGCGCCGTAACAACTGCCTAAAACGAGGGCAAGTAAACTTTGCCAACTTGCTAAGTTCATCTAAAAGATGCTTTCAAGCTAAGCTGATAGCCGGGAATTATCAAAGTAAGCTCCTAGTAACTATCAAAAAATAGGAATAACAACATGTTGCGTGTATGCTGGATTATATCTTGTAAATTGATGGTTGCGTTGCGTCTCGAGCCAGAATGTGAACATCAAATGCAGATCAGCTAGCTGAGATTTCAAAGGTATTGACTGTCTTGAAGGGTAGCTATGAAGATGCTCAAGGTATCACAAGCTCTAACGTGGGATAGCTTAGAAGCTCGCTATAACGCGCTTCAGACAGCACTCCTTGACCAGCAGACCTTGCTGACGTGGTTAGTGGCGTGGAGTGAGCTTAGGAAAGAGGTGCCCGAGCACCTTGCCAAACTGCAACTTGCTCATCATCAAGATGTACGCGATACATCTGCTGAAGCTGTCTACATGGAGTTTGAGCGTCATGTTATGCCGCAGGTCAACCAAGCTGAGCATCAGTTACAGGTGAGGTTGCTCGAGCTACCTCCACACGTCCTTGACCAACATCCTAACCTCACCTTAATCATCCGCCGACTGCAAGATGATGCCCGTGTGTACCATCCTAAAAATGATGCACTTGAAGCCAAACTAAGTGCCATCATCACCCAATTTAACAAAGCAAGAAGCGCGCTTAGGATCAACCTAGACGGTCAAACCTTAGGCTTACATCAAGCCTTTACCAAGCAGGTTGCAGCTGACAGAAACCTGCGAGAAGCGGTGTTTATGGCCTCTGAAAATGCCAAGTTGTCGATGGCTAAGGATGTTGATGGAATGATGCTCGAGCTACTCAACTTGCGTCACAGCATCGCCAAAAACGCTGGCTTTACAGATTTTTGTGCTTACACGTGGTGTGCCACCCACCGCTACGACTACACGCCCGAAGATAGTAAGCGCTTGCACGATGCTATCGCTAGTGAGGTTGTGCCCGTGTTGGCGGAGGTCTATCAGCATAGGTGCGCGCAGTTGAGCATTCCTAAACTGCGCCCGTGGGATGTCTATGTGGATGCTCAGCAGCGCCCGCCATTAAAACCGTTTGAAAATACCGAAGCGTTGGAAGCAGGTCTTGTGCGACTCATCATGGCTATTGATGCGGATTTAGGGCGTCAGTTTGAAGACATGCGTCAAGATTGGCTCGATTTAGAGGCACGCGAGGGTAAGTTGCCAATGGTTGGTTACTGTATGCCCTTTCCTAAATCAAAACGCGCGTTTATCTACCACAGTATGTTTGGCAGCCACGCCGATGTGTGGATTATGCTTCACGAAGCTGGGCACGCGTTTCACAACATGGCAGCTGCGAATGCCCAAGACCTCATTTGGAACCATCAACCGGGTATGGAGGTATGCGAACTCGCCTCCCAGACCATGGAACTGTTGGGGCTTGCGCATTTGGCAAGTGATGATGTTGGCATTTACACGCCCGAGCAAGTTACCCAAGCCAACGAAGAACAACTTATGCGCTGTTTGCGGCTTGTTGCCACGGCGCAGACAGATGCGTTTCATCATTGGGTGTATGGCAGGGTAGCGGAGGGTGTTAATGCGGCTGAATTAGATGCGAAGTGGCTCGAGCTGGAACGTCTCTATAATCCTTGGCTAGATTGGTCGGGGTTGGAGCATATCGCTTGCAAAGGTTGGCAGTCGTCCCACGTGTTGGCACACCCGTTTTACGCGCTCGAGTACAAAATTGCGATGTTTGGTGCATTAGAAATTTGGCAGCACTCCCTCACCAATCAAGCTGAGGCAGTTAGCAACTACCGTCACATGCTTTCACTGGGTGCGAGCCGCAGTTTGCCAGAGTTATTTGACGTTGCTGGCGCTACTTGGCCGTTTCATGCCGAGGCAGACTACATGCGCAACCTCGCTAAGTTTGTGCAGACTCAGCTTATTACCTCTCTTAAATAGACCAAGCCACACACGTAGCAATATATCGCATGACACATTGTTTGTAGCGAGGCGTAGCGGCATAACTTTTATATTTGGATTACTGAAGCATCGTATAAAGTTTTGAAGGCATGATGATGTCTTATTTAAGATGTGCGTCAATGATTTCTAAACGATGCTAAGACCTGCAATCCTAAATAATTCAGGGAGGCTCTAAATGCTTTGGATACACCGTCACCGTGATGATATTGCCCTAACGCTACTAATTTTAGTGCTATCAGCTGCTGTATTTATATTTTTTAAAACATTTTTTGATACTAACCCAGGCGGTTTTACTACTGAGATTTTAGCGGCGTTTTTAGGGTCAACCTTAACTGTTATGATCACCATGTTGCTTATTAAACGGCAGGGATCGCTCGAGCAAGCTAGGGAAGCTGCTGTAACCAGCAAAACACTTATCTTTGAAAAGAAGCTCGAACTTTTTAGAAAGTTTATATCAATCTACGCACAGAGTGCTTTCGATGGTGATTTAACAGCAGATGAACTTGAGCAGCTGGAAGAGCTAGCACTAGTTATTTCCCTTTTTTCGTCTGATGTCATTACAAATGACCAAGTGACTAATTTTGGTGAAGATATTAGTCGTTTTGTGTTGCAGCTCGAGCTATTTGGATTGCGGGAAACCCTTCAACCAGAAGACATAACTTTATTTGAGACACATTTGTGCTCATCAAAAAACACCCATAACCACAAGCTTATGTCGTTTGCACACATATTGCAGAGTATGAAGCTCGAGCTTGGTGTCGCCCACTTACACAATGAGCCTGGCACTGTTCCTCAAGATCAGTCTTGTCAATGGGCAGAACGTTTGTTGGGGTATCGGGATTATCGCCAGCGCCTTTGTCAGGTTACTCCAATAAACCCTATTGCAGAAGTAATTGCTGGAGATACACAGACTAGCCTAGCTACAACTTAGTGTTCTTCTTCTTGAAGAGATAAAAAGCTAATTTCTAAACTTTTAAACTAAACCCACTGCATCTCATCAATCTCTTTGCTCGTGCGTTCTTGTAAAAGCTTTTCAACATCGCTCGCCTGCGGAATCCCTGTGCGGCTACCAAGCTGTTTGCAAGATAGTGCCGCCGTCACAGACGCAAATAACCCGCAAACTTCGTCGTCCCAGCCCATTGCCACCGCGTAGGCATAGGCTCCGTGGAAAACATCACCTGCGCCGTTGGTGTCGATAACCTCAACAGGTAACGCGGGAATGTGCCGCACTTTGTCACCAAGTTTGTACAAAAAGCCTTGCTCACCCAGCGTGATGCCGACAAGTTGACCCTCAAATTGCTTGAGCGCGTCAAGAGAAGCTTCGGGATCATTACGTCCTAGAATTTCAGCAGCGCATTCTTCAGACACAATCAAGTGCGTGACATAACGCGCGAGGTGCCACGTTTTTGTGTTGCCAAAATCACCGACAATGGGAATGTTTTGAGCGCTGGCAGCTTGCAAAACGTATTCGTTGATGACTGGGAAGCGGCCGTCGGTCAGTACGCAGTCAAAACGGCTGAGATCGTGCACATCTAAGCCTGCTGTGTCATCAATCAAGTTTTCGCCTCGGTAAGGGAAAATGTAGCGTTCGCCGTCGGGGGCAACCAAAATGCAACTCACAAAAGTGATGGCATCTTGAGGTGTTTTGATATGGTCACAGGTGACGCCGAGGGACTCGAGCTCCTGCCTCGCATACGCGCCATTAGCATCCTCCCCATGAACACTCCACAGTTCAACCTCCATACCAAGTTGGGCAATAGCTGCTGCGCCCGTGGCTGCTGCTCCGCCGCCCTGCATACGGTACGCAGACGCGTGCGTGCGTGACTGTACTGGCGGAAATTGATCAACCCGCCAAAGTTGGTCAATGCAAGAAAGTCCCACGCTCAACACGCGTTTGCCTTGTGGATGGGTTTTGCTAGAAGGTATTGATAAGCTCATACGTGAACATCTTTCTGAGGTCGATAAAGTGCGTCTTGGTACGCATGGGCCGCGAGTACATCCGCGCCAAGCCAACTGCAATACTCTTGTAAACTCGCTGTAAGGTTGCCTTTACCAAACGCCAAATGATGCGGCAACCGCTTATCGAGGATGTTACCGATGGCAGTTTGAGCCTTCACGGCCTGCCCATTCCAACTGAGGTCGTACAACCAACCGCGCACGCCGTCATAACTGGGTTTGTTAGGGTTATCAAAACGTCCCTCGAGGATGACGGCAGCTTGCCCGCCGTCTAATAACCGAAAGCCAGTAGCCTCACCGGGTTGTAAGACCATGTCACGTACCACGCCAGTGTCATCGCGGTTAAAGTGCGTTGTAAGGCGGCTGCCGGCGTGTGCAGCCCAATCTTTCGCCGCATTGCCGCAATGCCAAAAGAGCAAACCATCATCTGTGGGGTCGTGGTCAGACAAATCCATAAGAATACTGGGTGTATTACTCATTGCCTGCAAAACCAGCATAGACAGTGCGCCCATGACATCACCTTCACAGGCGGCGGGTAGGTTGGCATCGCCTAAACGGGCGACGCTCGAGCAAGCCATCGCCCCACACGCTTCAGGAAACTCTGGCCAGCAGCGCAGGGCTAAGGCGTTGTAATTGCCTTCATCAGCAAGTTCTTGGAGAATAATCTCAATTTTGCTAGCTTGGACGAGGTGGGTGAACGGTGCCTCGAGCACTTCTTCATCTGCCCAGGCTCGAGCTTGTTTCTCAGCGACATCTTCAGAAACACTTGCCACGCGGTCAAACACAGCACTCAATGGCAAGCTATCAACTTGAACGGTCTCAAAAAAGGGATGTTCCTCAATCCCCCAAAAATTCGGTGCGGTGCCACCAATCTGCAAAATTCTTGCGTTTTGAGTTGCTTTTAAGCCGCGTAACGCTGCTAGTGTCGTCATTAAGCGCATTTTGAACGCATCACTGTCAACCTCACCATAAAACCACTTAACAGGCTCAGCCTTATTGACCTTAGGGTGATCCAAAAAACTAAGCGTCATGTTGAGGCCGCAGAGGGCGTTTAGAGGTAATGGCCCGTTGCTACCGCGCCCACCTGCTCGTTCAGGTAGTGCCCAAACGCCAACCCTAGGGTGTGACGTGAGCAGTGGCGCAAGTAAATCGCCAGTGGCAAAGGTCGTGTGTTGAATGAGCAGCAGGTCAAGCTCTTGTTCTTTAATCTCTTCCGCTGCTTGCATAGCGCGGTCTACATCACTGACTGGGTGAATGTTCATAAGCTTAATATCATGCTCGTGAGCAAGTTGACTGAGACCTTCTAAACTTGTGTGAATTGCCTGGTGTGTATCGCCCTTAAAAAGCGGCCGCACGACGCTAACAAAGCCAAGTCGTAACGCGTTGGACATCAGCTTCCTTCCATGTTGGGCTATCCCAAATAGTTATTAAGAGAACTGTCTAGTGGTGTCAAAATTTGCTGTTACTGGTGACCAAAGTGTATCACGGTTAAGTAGCATGTTTTGATGCTGTTGTAAGCAGACAACCTAACCGAAGTCGCGCAGGTCTTCCATAACTTGCCAGCCGACCCAGCTGGGGGTTTGCTCGAGCTTACTTGTCAGTGTCTCGGCCAGCCAAGGCACCACTGCCGCTGGATGGTCGCGTTCACCGTCCATACTTAAATCAATCATCATGAGCGCTGTAAATTGAAAAATGTGCTGCGTGGCCGCCAAGGTGCCATCATCAAAAAATGTAAACGGTGGGAGGATTTCGTCCCAGAGGAGGTGAATAGACGGCTCGAGCCGCTTCGGTAAATGCTCGTCTAAGTTAAAGTCTTCCGCTTTGGGATACCAGATATACCCCTGCAACAAGCGCACAGCTTTTGTGCCAGTACTGTCGGTATCATTGCTGTCGTCAGTATCACTGGTATCTTTATGGTGATCGGGGTGAAGGGGTAACTCGTGACTCATGTGGGAACGGGTTCATCCACCACAGGTTCTGGATGTATGGTCTCTGGATGTATGGTTTCTGGATGTATGGTTTCTGGATGTCTAGAGTCTGGCGGATGGACACTGTCCTGCTGTTGAGCATCTGTAGTGTTCGCAAGCCACTGCAAAAACGTGATGGCGATGCCCGTAAGTACCGTTAACAATAGGCTCACCGCCATGATGGCCGAACCAGTGTACTGATCTTGTAAACGCGTTAGACCAAACACCTGCGGTTGGTAAAACGGATACAGCGGACGCGGATAAAACGCCACCACGCCAGCCAGCGGAAAGTGCGCCACCAACATAGCCAGCAAATAGCCCAAACGTTTGCCAACAGGCAACTTAGGAAATACCTCTGGCAAAGGGCTCATGATTGGAAATAGCGCCAAGCAGGTGGCGGCAAACACAGATATGTAGAGCGCGCCGTGCCACAGCTCAGAGTACAAAAACACCCGGAAGATAGGCGGAATGTGCCACAAGGTGAACGTGAGGTTGTAAATCACAAACGCAACCAACGGTCGGGTAAGCACGCGCATAATAGGCTGAACATACTCATACGTGAGGATGGGTTCCAGCAACCAGACGGGCAAACTCGCTATAAAAAATGGCGCAGCCAAACAAATTAACAGCATAAACTGAGCCATGTGGGCACTCACCAGATACACTTCAGCAATAAGGTGTAGTGGCGTGACGATGACCAGTAAAAAAATCAGCATCGACGTAGCAAAACTGACGACTTTGAGGGTTGGAAAAGGCTGCTGAAAATAGGCGATTCGCAACGGACCAACGCCAAGTGCATACAAAATGCATAAGTTGACGATACCCGCCACGGGGATAGGTTCAAATTGCCATTGCCACGTAGGTTGCCACATCAGAATGACACTTTACCGCACGCGTGTAAGCTGCAACGTAGCTGTCTTGCACAAGTTGTTGACAAATAGCAACTCGGTATTAAGTTTTACACTCGCGAAAAAAGTATCTTGGCAGATGATGGTTTCTGCACGCGTTAATGAGACTCACTGTGCTACACTTCATTAATGAAGATTGCTGGCTACAACGTTAAAGTCTCTGGCAACTTAGCCGATGAAGACACGGTACTCATTGAAGATACGGTGCTGTTTCTCAACGGTAAAGTGTCACAGACCAAACTGCGTGAGATCATTCAAGTGCAAGGCGGGTATGATCTGCTGTTGGACTTTAAGCGGGATACCAAAACAGCTCACTTGCGCCGTGATGCTATGGGAGAGTGGATGATTGAATTGCCTCGAGCCGTGGATGCAGTTGTTAGCAAAATGATGGTTTAAGGGTTTAGAACCATAGTTACAGACTCAGTTAACATGTATCCATCCTCTTGGCTGCACCTTTGCGACTCTCTATAGACCCTGATAAGCTCTCATTGTGCTGTAATACCCTTTCCGGTTATTTTGGTAACAAAGTAACCCGAGCGGAGTGAGCAGAAACAGATACCAAGTCCGACTAGAACGTAATGAACTCCGTAGGAGTTTATGGTGTGTTTTGTCGGACTTGGTATAAGCTAGCTGCGTAGGTAACTAGGCGGTTTTGTGTTGTTACCAGCACTCAGGATATTAGCAGCAACATACAATATCTAAACGCATCAAAAGCAGTTGACAAATACTTTCATCATGCCCTGACGGTTGTGCCTTGCTGAGCGGGCTCATCATCAAGCATGTTCAATGTGTTAAAACGATGACCCCTATAAACATCGTAAAGTAAAGGTAAGACCGTAGCGTACCTTTGTAGTTGAAGTCAAGTGTAGTGAAGTCAAGCTCATTTTCAAGCTACCAGTGGTACGCGTACATGTGCATTTAGAAATTTGTAAGTCGGAGGATTTCATGATTGACCCTGTAAGCATGGGTGTTTTACAACGTGTAAAATGCATGGTTTCAACAGCCCAAGTGAGATGGCTCACGCTAGCGAGCTTGATTGTGTTAGGTGCTGTGACTGCAAACGCGCAGACAGCCGAACCCAGCCTAGAAGATTTACTGCGTGAAGGCGATATCTACTACACGCGTGGCGACTGCCAACTGTCACAATTTATTTTTCAAGAGGCTTTAGAACGCGACCCAAACAACGTCACTGCACTTTTAGGTCAAGGGCGCGGGCTTGTGTGTCAGGGTGCGTTTGCGCTAGGGATTGAAGCCTACCAACAAGCGTTAGTTGTTGACCCCAACAACTTAACGGCGTATATACGCTTAAGTTCAGCTTATTTAGGGCAGTACAACAGCAACCCTATTCAGTTTGAAGCTAGCTTAGATCAAGCGTTAGCGTCACTTAGTAGCGCTGAGGGTATCAACCCTAGTGACCCGAGGTTGCTAAATACCAAGGGGATTGTGCTCTACCAGCTTGGCGACTACGAGCAAGCAAAGGATGCACTCGAGCAAGCCGCTGCCAGCGCTGAAAACGCCCCCGAATTATCTGATCTAGATTTATCGCGCATTCAAGTGAACCTAGGGCGTAGTTACCGGGCGCTAGGACAGTCACAGCTAGGACTTACCGCGTTTCGCAGGGCCGTTACCCTAGATCCAACCAACTTTGAAGCGCGCACCTATTTGGGCGAGGCTTTGTTTCGCCAAGGAAACTGTG
>CAZMCW010000043.1:0-9436 GCA_964564405.1 uncultured bacterium | reverse complement strand
AGTCAAGCAGCAAACCTCGCGCCAGACGACCTTTCGACAGTTGCCAATTTGGGCATTGCGTTGTTTGAATGTGATCAGCAAGAAGATGCACTCGTGCGTATTGAGCAAGCTTTAGAGATTGATGGCGTATCCATTCCCGCGCTCTACACCTACTTGTCGCGCATTTTCTTAGCACAAGGACGTTTAGAAGAAGCCATCCTTGAAGCTCAGAAAGGTGCGTTGTTGCCGCCAACAGATGCTGATTCCCTCTACTGGTTAGGGCAAGCGTATCAAGCAGCAGGAAATGTCACCTCAGCGCAGGAGAGTTATCAACGTGGGCTTGATTTAGACCCTAACAATGCGCAGTTAATTGAGGCCATGCAAGGATTGTAAGTGCAGAAGTTATAAGTACAGAGTCTATAACTGCACCATCCAATTTTAAGATGATGTCAAAGATACTGCGCATTCTAGGCAGTATCTTTTTTTACTTGTGGGCTGTTTTGTTGACACCTGATGTTGTTCAAGGTGATCTCCTCGAGTAGTGATTGTAGGGAGGATGTCGTCTGATAGCTTTTGTCAAAAAATGCTAATTTTGTAAAGGACATTATCAGAAAAGACCGCGATGACATCAGCATAATTTGCATCAAAGCAGCTTGACAATTGCCCTAAAACTCTTTACGGTTAGAAGGCTGTTATGTAGCAGCAGGATGTCTACATGACAGGTCTAGCCATACTTAATGTTGATGGATGTTTCGCTCGTTTTAGAGCAACCTCATTCAGGACAATTCAACATGCATCACCTGATTAGGCTTGTACAGATAATCGGGCAAAGTTATGGCCAAGAAACGCTGCTCATGCGAGCAGTGCACTCCCAACTCAACGTCCTGCTTTGGAGTATGTTATGTCGTATTTAGGAATGAAACAATTGCTCGAGGCTGGGGTTCACTTCGGTCACGAGGTCAAACGCTGGAACCCGAAGATGAAGCGCTACATTTTTGCTGAGCGCAATGGCATCTTTATTATTGATTTACAAAAGACCCTAGTTGAGTCTGAAAAAGCGTTCAGCTTTTTGCAAGATGTGGCGGCTCGTGGCGGCACCATTTTGTTTGTGGGTACCAAAAAACAAGCCCAAGAAATTTTGGCAGCAGAAGCCAAACGCTGCGGTATGCCTTACATTAATGAGCGCTGGTTAGGTGGCACCCTCACCAACTTTAAAACGATTCGTTCACGGGTAGAACGCCTCAAAGAACTTGAAAAAATGGTTGAAAACGAAACTATTTTGCGCTATAGCAAAAAAGAGCAAATTGACCTTGGTAAAGAACTTCAGCGTTTACAGCGTTACTTAGGCGGCATCAAAAGCATGACCCGCTTACCTGATGCGCTGTTTATTATTGACCCTGCTAAAGAAGCAATCGCAGTACGCGAGTCGAATAAGCTCGAGCTACCTACCGTTGCCCTGGCCGATACAGACTCTGATCCAGACGTACTCGACTACATTGTGCCTGGTAACGACGATGCCATCCGCTCGATTCAACTGGTGACTGCCCGCCTAGCAGACGCCATCATTGAAGTGCGTGGCGGCGAAGAGGTCGCTGCATCTCAACCTGCAGCTAGCCCAGCAGCACCAACTGAAACTCTACCTACGCCTGTGTCCTCGCCAGAACGTACCATTGCTATGGCGGCTGAGCGTGGTGGGGGAACTGTTACGCCAACCCCGATTACATCAAGTACGGATGCGGCAAGTATGGATGCAGCACCAACGCCAGCAACATCTGAGGCTGCTAGCGAACCTGCAGTCACGACAGAGGGCTAATTCTTAACTCTAAACTATCTAGACCTAAGCCTAATATTCAATACTTAATACTCACTTGTCACTGAGGAGACAACCATGGCTGTAAGTATGGAAAACATCAAACAGTTGCGTGCCATGACTGGCGCGGGCATGATGGATGTGAAAAAGACGCTCGAGGAAACTGACGGCGACCTCGAGAAAGCTGCTGCCCTGTTGCGCGAACGCGGCATTGCCAAAGCTGCTAAAAAAGCTGACCGCGCTGCTACCGAAGGCTACGTAGGTAACTACACCCACCACAACGGCAAAATTGCCACCATGGTCGAGCTTAACTGCGAAACTGACTTTGTGGCGCGCAATGAAAACTTTCAAGCGCTCGCCAGAGACCTTGCTATTCACGTAGCTATGGCCAACCCCAGCTACCGCAGCCGTGACGACGTACCCGAAGATGCTATTGCAGCTGAGCGTGATGCGCTTGCTAAAGAAGCTGCCAATGAAGGTAAACCACCTCAAGTGGTTGAAAAAATTGTCGAAGGACGCCTTAACAAGTTTTATCAAGAGATGTGCTTACTTGACCAGAACTTTGTCAAAGACGATAGCAAAACCATCGAACAACTGCTTAAAGAGGGTGTTGCCACCATGGGTGAAAACATTCAGGTAGGTAACTTTTACCGTATCGCCATTGGTGAATAATGCGACGCCTCTTGCTCAAGTTATCGGGCGAGTTTTTAGCGGGTAGCAAAGGCTTCGGCGTATCTGCCCTTGCCACGCAAACCCTGTCAGAAGAAATTGCTGCCACCAAAAGCCGCAATGTGCAACTTGCCATTGTGGTGGGTGGCGGTAACTTTTGGCGCGGCGCGCAGCATGGTAGCGGTATGGACCCGGCAACGGCTGACTATGTGGGGATGCTCGCCACCATTATGAACGCAGTTGCCTTGCAAGATGCGCTCGAGCAACAAGGGGTAGACACCCGTGTAATGACAGCCATCACGGTACAAGAAATTGCTGAACCCTATATTCGCAGGCGTGCCCTGCGCCACCTCGAAAAACAACGGGTGGTTATTTTTGGAGGCGGCACCGGCAATCCCTTTTTCACGACAGACACCGCCGCCACCCTGCGCGCACTAGAAATCGACGCAGATATGGTGCTCATGGCGAAAAACAAAGTTGATGGTGTTTACAGCGCTGACCCGCGTACCAACCCAGATGCGACAAAATACGATGAGCTAACGTACCTTGACGTGCTCAACCAAAACCTTAAAGTGATGGATGCCACGGCTGTGAGTTTGTGCATGAGCAAAAACATGCCGATTACCGTGTTTGATATTTTTACGCCGGGTAACCTCGAGAAAGTTCTTAGTGGTGAGCGAGTCGGCACGTTGATTCAGCAGGTAGAAACGCAAGCCTCGGCTGGATAGTTCACATTGACTGGATAGTTCACATTGAAAAGTGTGGCATCTTGCTGCTGGATAACATTGATGTGATGTATTGATACACAGTGAGTTGCTTGCTTTCTACTTTTGGTTAAATATTACATAAATCCCTACTCCGTTGCCATCGAAACCGAAATCGGTATACCTACTCGTGGAAATACTGTAGAGTCACGTTAGCTCGTTGTCTAAAAAAAGCTGATTCGCAGCGTCGTACGACAGGTTGTTGTGTGACGTGGCAGCAACATTGTCCTGCTGAATCTCTGTAGCAACTTCTCTAAGATGACCCAAGACAGCACGTGCTGGCGCTGAACCAAGGCTTAAACGGGCAACACCCAAAGACTCGAGTTGCTGTTTGTTTAAGAAAGGGGTTACAGCAATCACATTTAATGGCTTAGGAATTTGTGTGGCAAGTGTTCTGATAGTGTCGGCATCAAGCTGGCCCGGAATAAACACACAGTCTGCACCTGCCTGAGCGTAGGCAAGAGCACGCTCGAGGGCCATCGCCAAGCGTGCTTCAGGACGACCTAGACCCAACCAATAGACATCTGTACGTGCGTTTAAGATAAAAGGAATATCTAGTTGCTGCTTAAGATCAGCTAGAGCACGCAGTAGCTCACAGTGGCTGTGTAGGTTGACCAAAGATTTTTCATCACCTGCAGACGCATCTTCAAGGTTGATGCCTACAGCTCCTAACTCGATGATATGACGAACATTCTCGACAATCTGTACAGGGTCATGGCCATAACCACGTTCCAAATCCACACTGAGCGGGATACTGATACGCTCGAGGATACGTTGACTTACGGCATACACATCTGCAAAGTTGATGTGTTGCCCATCAGGATAGCCATGCGCGTAGGCTATACCCGCGCTGGTGGTACCGCTGGCGGCAAACCCCGCTTTTTCAAAGATGACGGCACTGCCTGCGTCCCAAGCATTGGCTAAGACTAGCAATTTAGGAGAATGATGCATTGCCTGAAACTGAAGGGCGAGGGCTTTTTGGGTTGCTTTGTCCACGTTAAGATAGCACCACAGGTAAGTGGACGGGTAGGCGAGCTTTGACAAGGGATTCGTACTGTACATCGTCAGTACTGAGGTGCGCATTAGGGTAGTGTTTGAAAAGGTGCTCGAGCGCGCGTGTCACTAACTCTGTCATGTAGTGTTTGGCAAGACAAGCGTGGGCACCTGCGCCAAAGGTCAAGTGCTCGGCATTATTACTGCGTTCTGGTAAAAACTCCTGTGGCGTTTCAAATTGCTGGGGGTCACGGTTAGCGGCGGCAAGAACAATCAGCATAGTATCGCCTTGTACAAGTTGCTGGTCTACGACCTCACACGCTTGGGTTAAAACGCGCTTAGTGTTGTGAATGGCGGGGTCAAACCGCACCGATTCGACGACGGCTTTGTGTAATTGGTCTTTGTCCTGTCTTACGCTAGCATCGGTGTGGCGCAAGACTTGCAGCAAAGCGTTGCTGAACATACCGCGACCTGCGTCATAGCTTTGAATACAAAAGCCAATGAGGTTGGCAGTTAAGGTGACTATATCGTTTTCAACCTCATCACTTTTAACGTCTACTAATAATGCCGAAGTAATGTGTTGTGCAACCACATCGTATACTTCGTCGGTAACGTTGTTGAGCTGGCAAATAACCTCAGGAGACTTTGTGGGTTGCATAAAGTAACACAAAGTTGGGATGTGCTGTTGAAGTGTTCTTGCAGTAGTGTCGGAAAATCCAAAGCCTTTGAGAAGGGCTAACGCAGGGAGTTGCTTACTTACGTCAACCCAATCAAGGTGAGGAGCGTGTAACAAAGGCTCGAGCAAATCAGCAATACAAACGGTCTCAACACAGTTAAAAAGACGGCTGACCTGTCGTCTAGTGTGCGCATGTTTAGGTGGGTTTTGAAGTCGCACAAGATGATTCAAAATGGCTTGAGCTTGTTGACTAAGCTTACTGTTAGCGTCTGCGTGTTGGCTTGGGATCAACGCGTGGCTGTTTTCAAGAACGCGTTTGCAAGCGTCGTAGCTATAGACTACCCAAAGCCCTTCTTGCTCATCAAAGACAATAGGATGTCGCTCGAGTTGCGCGCGGTAAACAGCATAGGGGTTGGTAACATCAGAGTGGTTGAAACGTCGGGGAAGGTTGCTTTGCATACGGCATCTTAGCGTTTGACTTGGCAACTATGTTTCAGCTACCATCGAAGTATGGATGTTAACCTGCACACTGCCAATACAGCCAAACTCATTGGTGACACAACCCGAGCAACCATGCTTATCAGTCTGATGTCGGGACGCGCTATGACGGCCACCGAATTAGCTCACGTAGCTAACGTCTCACCACAAACGGCAAGTTCGCACCTGTTACAACTTATCGAAGGCAAGCTTTTGACATTAGAAAAGCAAGGACGGCATCGTTATTACCGTTTGGCAAGCAGTGAGGTAGCCCACGCGCTCGAGGCGCTTATGCTGCTTACACCCAACAAAAAAACGCATAAGACCAACGCACTCGAGCCCATCTACCTTGCGCGTAGTTGCTATGACCATATAGCAGGACGCTTGGGGGTAGACCTTGCGGACGCTTTGCAGGCAAAAGGCTGGCTCAAAGCAGAGAACAAAGACTTCACAGTCACTCACAAGGGTGAAAAAGGCTTGGCTGAACTAGGACTTGATCTGGCTGTACTCAAAAAACAACGGCGGCACTTTGCACGGCAATGTCTGGACTGGACAGAGCGGCGGCATCATGTAGCGGGGGCATTAGGCGCAGCGCTTATGACAGAGATGCTTGAGCGTGCGTGGCTTAAAAAAGACGCAACGACGCGCGTGCTTTACGTGACTCGGGCTGGTCGTGAGGGTTTAGAACAGGTTTTTGATGTGCGGCTTTAATGGAGTCACAACTTTACAGGGTGACGTTGGTAGTAGGGCTACTAAAGGGCGCTCGAATACACTTGCCAGTCGAGTGCTGTTCGCTCCGTCTGGCTGCGCAAGCTAGTTAGTTGCTCACGCACCGCCTGTCCTAGTAGGACGTTATCACGTGACAGGGCACGTAAGTACATACCTCCGGCATGGTCACGCCCTCGGGCAAGCATCAAGTCGGGGGTATTTGTGTTTAGGGCATCAGGTAATGCCGTCCTAGACAAGTAATCTGGACTCCAATAGCCTGAGGCTAAGTAGCTGTAGCCCTCGAGCAGCCCCCAGCTAGACAGGTCATGACATTGAGGCTCGAGCCACAGACTATCTTGATAGCTTAGCCTCGAGTTCTGATAAACACGGGTATGACTTTTGAGGGATGCAAATTCAAATAGTTCGCCCCTAGCTACGCGCCCCATCGCCCAACTTTCCAAAATCCCTAGTGCTCCGCCCGCTGCAATCTGTGCGGTGATTGTCTGGCTTAGTGCTGCTGCTGGATAGGGGAGAGTTGTACCGGGGTAGTACTCGAGGCTGGCATCTTCAGCAACACTGAGCGTCACATGTTGTTCAGCAAATTGCCCAGCAGGCATGGTTAAAACTTTGCTGGCTGCTTGGTTGACAATTACTGCAGACGCGCCCGGCTGAACCTCAATGTCAATCTTATAGATGTCGCCTGCTAACATTCCTGGACCCACGCTGAGGAGTTGCAACAGTAAACTCCCGTCGGCGAGTTGAAAGGGGCGCATAACTTTAAGTGGTGCATGGCTGTACTGCTGACTTACCACTGAGACGCCATCACGTAAAGAAATGGAGAGCTTGACCTCACCTTGCGTGGAAGGTTGAACGGATGATGGTATCGGGGTAATCACAGGCATCGTTTGTGTTGATGGAACGTCCTTAGAGGTGTTAACGGTATGAGTTGAATGTTGGCAATATCCTTACGAGAGGCATTTGTGCTCAGATTGGACGGCTACGCGTTCACCTCAAAGAGAACATCGTGTTGAATCCAGCGGATGACTGTGTCTAAGCCCTCTTGGGTTTTGAGGTTGGTAAAAACCAGCGGTTTACCTGAGCGAATTGCTGTGGCATCGCGGTGCATCACACTTAAATCAGCCCCCACAGCCGGCGCAAGGTCAGTTTTATTGATGATGAGTAAGTCGCTGCGGGTTACGCCAGGACCGCCTTTGCGGGGCACTTTGTCGCCGCCAGAAACATCTACCACGTAGATACTGACATCAACGAGTTCAGGACTAAACGAGGCCGCCAAGTTGTCGCCGCCGGATTCCACAAACAAAATATCTAGCTTGGGAAACGCTAGCAACATAGCATCAACAGCTTCTTGGTTAATCGATGTGTCTTCGCGGATGGCGGTGTGGGGGCAGCCGCCCGTTTGCACGCCACGAATGCGGTCAGCGGCGAGCGCACCTGCTTTGGTCAAAAACTCGGCGTCTTCGTAGGTGTAGATGTCGTTGGTGATGACAGCTAACTCATAATCACTGCGCATGGCGTGGCAAAGGTTGTTAAGTAAGGCAGTTTTACCCGAGCCAACGGGTCCACCGATGCCGATTTTGACTGGACGTGTTGCGGCTGCGTGGGTTGATGCTTGTGTCATAGGAACTAAAACTTCCTCCTAAGATTGAAATAGACGCGTGTGTAAAAATGCTTGCTGATGCGCGCGCAGGTCGGCTGCGGGGGTAGCTGACCAGAGGTGCTCACTAGGATTCTCGAGCACCGTCATCACAGCCTGCTCTACACGCGGGTGCAGGCTCACTAAAATTTCGTGAGCTTGTTCTGGACTCAACGCCATCGCCCGGGTTGCTGAGGTTAACGTGGTCATCACGGTGCTACTAGCAAAAGCAAGGACGAGTGAGTATTCATCTAAATTAAGCTTCGCCCCTAACCAGCCAATCACAACAGCGTGATGGGCATCGTTGGGGGTCTCGAGTGGCAGTGTTGGCACTTCATAAAGGCGTTGTGCTAGTTTGTACGTCCGCTGCCCAAGTTTGAGGCTAGTTTGAAACAACCCGGGAATGACTTTGCTGGCTGCGACAATATCGTTCAGTTCAGTTAAATCGGCATCTTTTTGACTCAGCCGCCACGCTTGACTGACGGCAGCAAGGTCGAGGCGTGCCCAGCCGTAGGTGAGTTGGGACTCGAGCAACGCTTTGAGTGCATTTTTGTCAAAGGTGGCAAGTTGGCCGTATGTTTCAAGGCCGCTCGAGTGTGCAAATGCGCCCACTGGAAGCTGAGAGTCAAACAGGTGAAGCAGTCTAAGCAAGCTAGTAGCATCAGGCACATTATCAGACGAACTGAGATAGGTGTACTTGGTGTTCTCATCATCTTGATAATGAGAGTTGGGTTGATGATTTGTGTTTAAGTCCATGCTAATGACTGTGCTCGCCCACAGGTTTGCCACGAAAAGGTTGCTGGGTTCGGATAACCTCGAGCTTAGCTTGGGTTAAGCGAGTTTCTAATGGCCCGTCCCAGAGCGCGGCAATACTGCCATCATCAGCAATATCAATATCGCGGTGTAAGTTGCCAATAAGGTGCCCTACAAACGCAGCCTCCTTGAGTGAACGCGGGCGCATGACAAGCACATCTTCTGCTGCGGCTGTGATGACATAAACAGTATCACCAATTTGATGTAAGACTTGGCCAACGTGAAGGGTTGTGCCGGTGGGTAGCTCGAGTGCTAACTTCATGCCATCCTCTGCCACAACTCGGCGGCGCACGCGCTGTCTGTCATGTGAGGTCATGGCAATCTCAACAACCTTGTGCTGAGGTTGCAGGTGAATGTGCGGTAAGTGGTCAATACGTATCATAAAATTCGGGTCATCAAAACAAAAAATACCGCTGTGCCAGTGGCAAGCTAGTTGCGGCTTCACTGGTAATGCGCTCGCCGTCAATCGTCACTTCAAAGGTATCTGGGTTCACGTCAATATTGGGGCGGGCGTCGTTGAGTTTCATGTCTTGTTTGCGGACACTTCGGGTGTTGCGGACAGCTACGGCCGTGCGGTTGAGGCGAGGGGAGAGGGTGCCAGCCTCGAGTGCTGCTCCAGACACAAAATTAACAGCTAGACTATCTAACGCACTGCCAAAGCCGCCAAACATAAGCCGGTAGTGGTTGGGTTCAGGCGTCGGAATGGACGCGTTGGGGTCGCCCATGACCGCACCCACAATCATGCCGCCTTTGACAATCACATCTGGCTTCACGCCAAAAAACGCTGGACTCCAAAGACACAAATCGGCCAACTTGCCGACCTCAACGGAACCCACATGGTCAGCTAGACCGTGCGCAAGCGCCGGGTTGATGGTGTACTTGGCGATGTAGCG
>CAZMCW010000042.1:0-19804 GCA_964564405.1 uncultured bacterium | reverse complement strand
GCGTGGCTCAGGGTCGGTGACTTGCTCGAGCACCGCAGCTAGAGCGGGTACTGGGTGTTGGTCAGCCCCGCTCGCTAAATCTAATAAGTTGAGTACGTCAGGAACGTCCACAACGTTAGCTTAACACCCTGACTAGTGTGGGCCTTGTGAAATTAAGACCCTTTGAATGACTATCAAATTTGCAAGACTCTTAAGCAGCTTGGGCGCTGGCTTTATCTTGGCTTTTACGAGCTTTACCGTAAGCCATGCGCAACTTAAACATGCCGCGTTTGTGAGCTGCTTGCACATCTTCTTCTTTTAAGCCGAGGCTGTCAGCGGCACTGGCAAGGTCTTGGGCGTCGTGGCCGACCATACCTTCAAGGCGAATCACTACTTGGCGCACGTCGTCGTCTAGTTCCATTAAAAACGGCTCGAGGTCACGTGGGGTTGCTTTGGGACCCGCTGGTTTGGCAGCTTTTTTGCGCTTCGTCTTGGTCGTTTTCTTTTTAGCTTTAGCCTTCTTCGCGCCGCCCTTGCTGGCTTTACCTGCTTTGGTGTCGGCTTTGGTGGCAATAAGCGCGAGCGCGTCCTCCAGGGTTACATCTTCAATGACAGCATCTTTAGGAAGGGACACATTAATCTTGCGGTATTTCACATAGGGCCCATAGCGCCCTTCGCGAATGTCAATAGTTTCGCCACTTTCGGGGTGGTCGCCGACAATACGCAGGGGTTTGTTTTTCGCCTCTTTTTTCTGGATGATCTCGAGCACGCGTTCAAAGCCCACGGTAAGTAGATCATCATCTTTACCGAGTGAGGCCGAGGTACTCGCGTGCTTGGCATAGGGTCCAAAACGGCCAATTTGTACGGTGATGTTTTTGCCCGTGTCTGGGTGCTGCCCCACAACCCTCGGTAAATTGAGCAAGCTGATGGCCATTTCGGGGGTGACATCAGCAGGTTCAACGCCTTTGGGCAGTGAGGTGCGCTTGGGCTTTTTCTCGTCGCTTTCCATTTCAAGGTAAGGACCATAGGGGCCGCGTTTTAAGAGCATCTCCCGGCCGGTGTCGGGGTGTTCCCCAAACGACACATCGCCCGCATTACCAGAGGTAAGCAGTTCCTCGAGCTTAGCTTCGTCAATGTCAGCAGGAGCTAGGTCTGGGGGCACTGAAGCGGTAACGGTTTCCCCATCAATGTCACCCTCAACATAAGGCCCGTAGCGCCCAACTCGGATGAGGTATTTGCCCCATTTGGGAAACTCGAGTGTCGACACAGCACGTGCGTCCACGGACTCGAGCCCGTCCTCAACGCGCTCAACTAAGCCCTCAGCATCATTGTTACCCGTTTGTTTACCTTTGTAAAAGGACTCGAGGTAGGGTTTTGCTGCAAGTTCGCCCGTAGCAATGTCATCAAGCACTTGTTCCATGCCAGCGGTGAACCCGGTATCAACGAGTTGGTCAAACTGTTGCTCGAGCAAGTTATTGGTCGCAAACGCCGTAAACGTGGGCACCAGTTGTGATCCCTGTTTACGCACGTAGCCCCGCCGAATCACTGTGTCGATGATGCTAGCGTAGGTACTGGGCCGGCCGATGCCTTCTTGCTCTAAAAGTTTCACGAGAGATGCCTCGGTAAAGCGGGCAGGCGGTTTGGTTTCATGCTCAACCTTGGCAAGGTCATTACAGGTGAGGTTATCACCTTCACTGAGGTCTGGTAGGGGTTGCTCGCGTTCGTCCAGAGCGGCATCAGGGTCGTCGCTACCTTCGACATAGGCGCGGAAAAAGCCAGGGAACTCGGTGGTACGCCCGGACGCGCGAAAGGTTGCTGTCACGGACTCACCACTAGCATTTGTGGCGCTAGCATCAATATGAACGGTGACAAGTTTAAGGCGCGCTTCGGCCATTTGCGTGGCCACCGTGCGCTTCCAGATGAGGTCGTAAACGCGCGCTTCAACGCCAGCTAGCTTGTGTTCATCAGCTGTTTGCATGGCGGTACCAGCTGGGCGGATGGCTTCGTGCGCTTCTTGCGCGTTGCGAGATTTTGTTTTGTACTGGCGTGGGCGCTCGCTTAAGTATTCCGTGCCGTAACGGCGTTCAACGGCGGCCCGGCTAGCGCTAATGGCCTCACTTGAAAGATGGGTGGAATCTGTCCGCATGTAGGTGATGTAGCCATTTTCGTACAAGCCTTGGGCTACGCGCATGGTTTCTTTAGCGCTCATACCCAGTTTGCGGCTAGCTTCTTGTTGCAAGGTTGAGGTGGTGAAGGGTGCCGCCGGGTTGCGTTTGGCATTGCGAGTTTCAACTTTGGCAACCTGCCAACTTGCCTTCTCTAAGTTGGTTGCGAGATCAAACGCATCTTGCTGGGAGAGCAATACAACGTTTTCACCCTCGGTTAGCTTGGGTTTAAGTTTGCCAGTTTCTTCGGCAAAGTCTTTGCCCGTTGCCACCCGAATGCCGTCTACTTTGGTCAGCACAGATTCAAACGCGCGGGCGTCTGCTTGGGTGTTTGGCTCGAGCAAAGCCTTTAAATCCCAATAGCCCGCTGGCACAAACGCAAGGCGCTCTTTTTCACGCAAGACCATGAGCCGCACGGCCACACTTTGTACCCGCCCAGCAGATAGTTTAGGGGCAATTTTTTTCCAAAGTAGGGGCGAGATGCTGTAGCCAACCAGCCTATCTAAAATACGCCGTGTTTCTTGGGCATCGACCAGGTTGTGATCGATGTCACGGGTGGCCTCGAGCGCACCCAAAATAGCATCTTCGGTAATTTCGTGAAAGACCATGCGCTTAACAGGCACTTTGGGGTCAAGCACTTTTAATAAGTGCCAGCCAATCGACTCACCTTCGCGGTCTTCATCGGTAGCGATGTACAATTCGCTAGCATCTTTAAGGGCGCGTTTAAGTTGACTTACGACCTTTTTCTTTTTGCTGGGCACAATGTAAAGGGGTTCAAAGTTATCATCTGGGTTAACGCCTAAGCGGGCCCAAGACTGTCCTTTAACCTCTTGAGGAATCTCAGCAGCAGACGCTGGCAAGTCACGAACATGGCCCATGCTCGCTTCCACTTGGTAACTACTGGGTAAAAATCGCCGAATTGTTTTTGCTTTGGTCGGCGACTCCACAATCACCAAGCGTTTACTGCTTGCACTTTTAGCGCTCACGACGTCCTCCAGAACCTTGTTACCTTCAAACCCTGTAATACCCAGCCTTGCAACATCCTTCTAAACCCCTCTATAACTCCATTGTAATTTTTAGTAATACATAAGCAGGTGCGCGTTCTAATGGGTACCATCTACATGAGTGATGCTGACTTATATCACGTTTACCTGTATATAGTTTCAACAGGCTGTCTGCTCACGAGCATTTCACATTTTTGCTACGCGTGTTACATGCGTTTGGCAAGTGCGTTCGATACGCCAATTGATGTGCGCTATTATAAAGGTCACATCGCGTCTGTCAAGTTTGGTGTTAGTGAACGATGGATGGTTTACGCGATGACCTAAGTGTTTTAGTGGCTAAACATAAGTGTTTTAGTGGCTAAACCTAAGTGTGTTAGTAGCTAAAAGGGTGTGCGACTAGTAGCTACAAGGACGGCTCAAGCCCCCCTCACCCAACTCAGGCCATGCATCATTCACTACTACGCCAGCATATAACTAATAGCGTGTCTACTAACTAGTAGCATGTCCACGAGTAACTACCACAGGCAGTTGCACGTGCGACCCAGGGAGTAGAAATCAACCCACTTAGTGTGTGGTAACAAATCCTAGAACTGCTATAAATATTTAGAACTTCTATAAATATTAAGTTAAAGACAAACTTATTCAGGGTCGTCTACCCATTCGCGTACCGGAATAAGTTCGCCGCCATCAACTGTAGCGTTTTTGACGCGGTGGCCGCGAGTGAGGGAAATCTCGAGCAAAGCTGCATCCAGCGTTTTAGAACCCACCAAGCTTTTGCGCACAAAATAGCCACCACCTTGGGCGCTCATTTCGCTGGTTTTGGAAATGCGCACATGAATAATTTCACCGTGTTTAAAGGTGCGTACCCTGGCCAGCAAAAAATTGCCGTCTTGTTTAAAGTTTGGATTACCGCGAAAGAAAAACATGATCTTAGTTTACCGGAATCATGTCTAGGGGCGGCGTTTCCTACGGGTAGTTTGGTCGTCACCAAGATCGGTCATAAACTTACTGAGTCAACGTTGGCTAGATAAACCCTTGCGTCTGTCTAGATAAACCTTTACATCTGTGTTGAAGGCATGATGTCCCTAGCGTAGATGGTTTTCTGTGCTGAACACGTTTTATGGTGCACACAATGCAGAGGGTGCTGAGATTTAAGCTTACACTGCCTTGACATTCACCCCGTTAACTCTCAGGTGGGGGTGTTTGGTATCTGAGGTTAGACCTAATGTCAAAGCATAGAACCTTAATGTTCTTGTTGTGAAGATGTATCTGTGAAGATATATCTGTAAAAAGGTGTCTGCGTGTAAATCCCTGTAAAGATGTCTTATTCAAGGACTGTTTTACAACAACAACGCAGCAGGATTGAAGTAAATTAGCTTTATAAACCCTTATAAATCGTTATTGCATACGCTTTGGAGGAATGACATGAAAGTAGGCATTGTAGGCGCTGGCTATGTCGGTTCAACCGCAGGTTACGCGTTAGTCACAGGGAATATTGCCAGTGAACTGGTATTTGTAGATAAAGATATGGCTCGAGCCGAAGGCGAAGCTATGGACGTCTCTCACGCCACACCCTACACCAACCCAGTCAAAGTACGCGCGGGTGACTACGACGCCCTAGACGGCGCAAGTTTGGTGATTATTGCAGCGGGTGCCAACCAAAAACCGGGTGAAACACGGCTGGATCTAGCCAGCAAAAATGCAGCTATCTTCCGTGAGATTGTGCCGCGCATTACCAACTACGCCCCCAACGCCATCTTGTTGGTGGCCACCAACCCAGTGGATGTACTCACTCACGTGGCTTACAAAGCCAGCGGGCTAGACGCTAGCCATGTGATTGGCTCGGGAACAACCCTAGACACGGCCCGCTTGCGGGCGCTGGTGGCTGCTAGAGCGCACGTGAGCCCCAAACATGTGCACGGTTACGTGCTCGGTGAGCATGGTGACTCTGAACTGGTCGCGTGGAGTGCCTTAGATATTGGCGGTCTGCCCGTGCCTGACTATTTTGAAGCGCGCGGCTTTACTTGGACTAAAGACATTGAAGACGAGGTACAACGCGACGTGCAACAAGCCGCTTACGAGATTATTAAACGTAAAGGTGCCACCTATTACGGCGTAGCCTCAGCGCTAGCCGGTATCTGCCAAGCGGTGTTGCAAAACCAAGGCTCGGTGTTAACTGTGTCCATGAGTGATGGCAACGTCGCCTACAGCTTGCCGCGTATTGTTGGTCGTGATGGCGTCTTAGCGACGCTCACTGTCTCTTTGAACGACAGCGAACAAAGTGCGCTGGATGAGAGCATTGCGGTCATTCGCAATGCGACTGAACAAGTTTCTTAAGACGGGTTGCTCAACAGTTATGGACTACGCCAGCCTTATCTATCAAGCGCGTAGTGTTGCTAGGCCCATCTATTCCAATGACAACTGCCAAGCTGGTACAGTAGGGGCGGTTATTGTGTCGTCCACAGGGCAACATTACACAGGGATTTGTTTGGATTTTAGCTGCAGTCTGGGGTTTTGTGCTGAGCACGCTGCCATTGCAGACATGCTTAAACACCACGAGACGCAGATTAACCATGTTGTAGCGGTGCATCACACGGGCCGGGTGATGCCGCCTTGTGGGCGCTGCCGCGAGATGATGTGGCAGTTAGATGAAGTCAACAAGAATGCACTGGTGATTCTTAGTGAAACTGAGGCGAGACCGCTTGCCGACCTTTTACCGTTTCGCTAAATTGTATTTGGCTTAAAAAGAATCGCACTTATGGTTGGAGGGGTTGATGACGTCAGTGGTAAGTATGGACAATCCTGAAACCTTATTACATGAGGTGCTCGAGGCCGGCCTCGCCGCCGTGCGCCCAGAAGATGTTCTGCCAACGTATTTCCCCGAGCCACCAGCAGGCAAGCTTGTCGTGATAGGTGCGGGCAAAGCATCTGCTGCCATGGCCCAAACCTGTGAGCAGTACTACCAAGTACATCACCCAGATATGAGCCTGTCTGGCGTCGTTATCACTCGCTACGGACATGCAGTCCCTACGAACATCATCGAGGTTATTGAAGCTGCTCACCCAGTGCCAGACGAAGCTGGCGTTCAGGGTACGCAAAAGTTGTTAGACGAGCTGAGTGACCTACATGAAGATGATCTGGTGTTGTGTCTGATTTCGGGGGGTGGTTCAGCCTTACTGACCAGTCCGCTCGAGCTAACTCTTTCCGAGCAGGCCGCCGTTACCCAAGCTTTACTTCACTCTGGGGCAGACATTCGCGAGATGAATGTGGTGCGCAAACATCTTTCTAAAGTGAAAGGTGGGCGTTTAGCGGAGGCTGCGTTTCCTGCCCGCGTGGTGTCGCTGCTCATTTCAGATGTGCCGGGGGATGATCCTAGCAGCATTGCCTCGGGCCCAACCGTGCCAGACAGTAGCACCTTTGCAGACGCGCTCGAGATCTTTGAGCGCTATGAACTGAACCAGCCCGCAGCTAAGCGGGTGCTTACAAAGGGTGTCTCTGGAGAACTACCTGATACGCCAGACAGTCATGCGCCGTGTTTTGCCAATACTGAAACGCGCATCATAGCAACTGCACAAGGGATGCTCGAGGCAGCAGCCAACACCCTCAACCAACACGGAATTACTCCGCTTATCCTCACGGACTGCCTCACAGGTGAAGCCAAAGAAGCGGCTAAATTCCACGCTGCGCTAGCCCGCCAAGTTCGGGAGCACAGTCAACCCCTAACGCGTCCTTGTGCGCTCTTAAGTGGCGGCGAAACCAGCGTCACGATTCGCCAAAGTGATACAAGCACAACGGGTCGAGGCGGGCGTAACTGCGAGTTTTTATTGTCCTTAGCCATTGAACTTGCGGGATTACCCAATACCTACGCACTGGCTGCAGATAGCGATGGCATCGACGGTATAGGGGATGCTGCTGGCGCGATTATCTCGCCGGATAGTTTGCCTTTTGGCGTGCGCGAAGCCCGCGACTATCTGACCCGGCACGATGCCTATACTTACTTTGAACGGCTAGGGACGCTTATTAAAACTGGGCCAACCCACACGAATGTGAATGACTTGCGGGTTGTTTTGGTTTTGTAGCACACGTGATGCGCTGCTTTAATCCATCTTTAAACAAGTCTATTTATCCACCGCTGAGATTGAAGCACTTAAGACTGCTGTACAGCACATGGACGCGGTAACGCCACTTGTTAGGCGAGCCCTCGACGAACTAACACACGGTAAAGCTATACAGCACTATTTACATAGTGACGCTGTGATTCATATTCCTTTTAGCGATGATTACAACAAAGATTTATTTGCTAAGATTGTTCAAGCTATCCAACTGCGTAAACCTGCCCGCGTAGGCTACTTGAACGCTGCGAATGAGCTAAAAGAGTACGAATTTTACAGCTATCTGCTGATGCCCAGTGGTCAGCACCTTCACCTTGTGGGTATGAGCAAACCAAGTCAAGACGCAGGGTTTAACAGTGTCAACCGTTTGCGCTTGGACCAGATTCAGAGTTTTCACTTGCTTAAAGAACAGTTCAAAAAGCCTGATTTCGACGTGGAAACCTATGTCGATAAGCATTTTGGTCCCTTTGCAGGCGAGGGTGATGCTGTGACAATCCGGGTGCAGTTTAGCCAAGATAAAGCCCAATACATCCGCCGCACCAAGCGCCACTCGAGCCAGCAAACCTTTGACCAAGCTAACGGCAGTGTGATTTGGCAGATTACTGCTCCGCTGAGTGAGTATTTAGTGTCTTGGATTGTGAGTTATGGGCAGCACGCAAAAGTGCTAGCGCCGCTCGAGCTTAGAAAAAGGGTGCTCGAGTTTGCACAGGGGGCTATCGATGCCAACTCATGAATTGGTTTGTGTCGTCAACTTCTCAATCATGCTTTGGCTAATCCACATACCACCAGCGATAAGACGATCTAAGTCTTTTGCAAGGCTTCGTGTGGTGCGTGAGGTTTGCTCGAGCCGCAACAATAAACCAATCGTACCCACGACAGATAAGCCCAATGCCCTTGCGCGTTTGCGAGCGTCAGCATCATCTAAAACAACAACAGAGGAAAAATCTAGGGCAAGGGCAATAGCAGCCGTTTCGCCAGCATCAAGGTTAAGCGACTCAGACGCAGTTAATGAGGTTACGTTTGGCTCGGCAATGGTCAAGGCATCTAGCGGCAGACGTCCTCCTGCTTCGTTGGGTTGTTCGGCAAGTTCTTTTAGCACCATTGGCGGTACGAAAACGTCAAATAGTGTTTGGATAGCAGGAATATACTCGAGTTTGTCTAAAAAAATGAGCGGGCTGGTGTCAAACACCGCACGCGTTTTGCTCACGGTTTCAGCGGCACATCATCTTGACGGCGCAAGCGTTCAATCGCTTCTAATTCATGCTGCCATTCTTCTTCATCCCAGTTGGGAAAATAGTTTCCATGCGAGATATACCAGCGAATTGCTTCAAGCCGTCCCAAACCCAGCAATGACCCTGCTTTGGCAACGCTCATTTTCTCGTCTTGAATTAGCTGTAACAAAAGCAGTTCAAGCGTTGTCTTTTCAAGGTCATCACCAAAGGCGGCGATTACTTCGGGGGGAAGCTCGAGGGTTACGGGCATGGGGTCAGTATAGGGCAAAACCTGAAGCTAAAGCGATTGTTTGTAGGTTTCATGTCAAAACACGCTTACAGCCTCTGCTGAAATACGCTCGAGCATCTCCGGTCTCAACATATCGTTGGTTGCTAAATCTACATCTATGCCTAGTACACTTTCCAGGTAGTCTTTTACATCCAGAAACTCAAAATAGCCCACAAGTTTGCAAAAGCTCACCAAGAAATCAAGGTCGCTTGCGTCAGTGGCTTCGTTGCGAACTACTGAACCAAAAAGTGATAGTGACGCCACGCCCAAGTTGTGCAGGGTTGGGCGGTTGGCTTGGAGGTGGTGAATAGCGTCATGGTAAGTCATAAAAAATTTGGCAAATTTCTAGGGAGAATCTAGCACCTTGCCTGCAATTAAGCATCCTCTACGAGGTTAAGAATCTACAACGAGTCTATTCAACATGTTTCAATCCTCTACGAGGTTAGCAGTACACTCACACAAGAGTAGTATAGCGAGATTTCTGATGACAGGAGTATTTAGGGTCTACTATTGAGCACTATCAACATGACATCAAAAGTCCTAGTTATTGAACATAACCGCTTGACTTCTGGTCTAGCCATTAGTACACTTACCTTCAAATCAAAAGAGCCCCTTCGATACTTGGCGGTGACGAGAGGCTCAAAACCATCCTTGGTTTGAAGGAGGCTTTTTCTATTGTATCAATCCAGCATCGATCCCACCAGTCTTTTGCAAGAAGTTATCCAAAATTGTCTTGCCAAAATGTGTTTTCAAGAGCGTGAGGCGGTTGAAGCCATGCTCTGGCAACTTGAAGCAGATTTCAATTTTGAGTTGCGTGAACGTTATTTTGACCTTTGTCATTCACCTGAAGGAGCAGACCTGTGACGGATATATCTTTTTTTCAAGCAGCAGCTTCAGTTGCTAACTCGATGCGTACAGGAAGTAGCCCACCAAATATAGCACTCAAGCACCTGGCCACGAACCCATCTGAGGCTAGAGCCGCTTTAGAGCACTTTGGCGCAACCCGCTATGCTCGCCAGCTTCCTAAGCAAGGTAAACGTGAAAAACAAGTAGGTCGCACACTCCTATTTTATAAATCCCCATTACCCAGCGAGCAACAAGCCAAGCTCAGTTACGAGTATTTGCTCAGCAAGTTTAACGACTATTTGCGCCGTAAGGTTTGCGCTGTGGTCATGAGTGAAAGTCCTGCCCACCTTGCTATTTGGCTTCCTGAAGATGCAGCTTTTGACCTGAACGGGCTATGGCAACAGTTCATGACTGAGATGACCAGTGCAATGGGTTTGACTCGAGGCTTTGGCTTGGTTATGAACGCCAGCAAACTCAGCGATAGAGGGTTTAGCACACTTGAAACGCCAATGGTTTCAGAGGCACAACCCGAAGCAGTTGCCGCGTTTTACCTTGCCAATTTGCAGCACGTCGAGAGACGTTTAAAGCGTCGGCAAGCTAGCATTGAGCGTACATCCAAGCTACTAACCGTTGAGACAGATGAAAAAAAGAAAAACAGCTACCAAAAGCAGCTTGATAAAGACGTCGCCATGCAGGAGAAGGAGCAGACCAAGTACCAAACAGAATTTGAAAAGATGTTTGGGCGCTTGCTCAAAGAACAGGTTTCCTTGCATAAAGATCTGCAAGAGGTCGAAGACTCACTTAAAGATGCAGACGCGAAAGCAAAAAAGAAGCTCACAAGACAGCAAAGCAAACTCGAGTCTCAACTTATCTTTGATGCTGATGTTGTAAAAGATTTGCAAGAAGCCTACAAACCGGATGCTTTTGGATTTATGGTGCAACTTGCTCAGCATGAGCGGTTTGCGGGTAAGTGGCGCACTGCCCAGAGTAACGCAAAACGCTACAGTGACACTGCTGCCAATCAACTTAGTACCCAAAAAGGGGACATTTACGCCAAAGTTATTTGGGAAACCTGTGCTTTGCTTTTTGGGCAAAATGAAATCCAACCACTCAAGCCGCTTTTGAGCAAGCAGCCCATACAAACTGCCATGCGCTCAGCGGGGGATGGCGTTGCAGATAGCTGTTACTCCTGCGGTAAAGAGATTGATAAATCGAATCGTTACCGCTCACGGCGTTTACTCTTTGAAAGTCCAGAACAACGGACTCAAAGTGGTGGCTCGAGTAGTTCCGTCAACGTCTGCACCACCTGTGCTGCGCTCTCTGTGCTTAGTCCCGTAAAGTTTGCACCTGATACGCTCGTTATTCGTTTAGATGCTGCCAGCCGAGACGTGCAAGATCATGTACGACAAGCCTTGGAACAGCAAGCCTTGAATGAAATGGGCGCAAGTGCAGGGCGATATACCAATATCACCTGTACTGAAAAGCAAAGTGATGGCACACTGGCGAGTCAAAAACTTGGTCTGCGCCAATACGCGACGCTCAAACTTGCCAGTCTCTATCCAGCAAGCGTCTTGAAGCACCTAACACCAACGCTTTACAACGGTGGGCAAGAGGTTTTGCTGCGTTCATCGGTGTTGGTGGGTATCTCTGCGCTGATGGAAAGCTATCAGCAGAGCATTATGGATAGTAGCGACATCAACATAAAACTTGGTGAAGCTGTGCGGCACGTTGAACACAATGACTTTGTAGCAGCAAGTTATGTGCTGTCACGTAAACGGGGCTTTACCCAGACTCGAGTACTCGAAGACGGTACAAAAGACTATTTTTCACTACTTAAAAAGGAGGAGGGTATGAATAAAGCCGCAGAAATGCTGGCAGATGTCCACGCGATGGTAGGGATTTTAATGCCTTTCTGTCGCCAACTCTTGGCGCGAGCAGACCTAAATTTAGATGACGACAAAAGCAAGTGGCGTGAGGTTGGCAAACTCATCCAATCCATCGACGAAAATCCAGCCGTATTCAGCTACAACACAGGCAAAACTGTCGGCGGTGTGGGCAACCTAAGCCGCGATTCCAATACGCACTTTGTGTTTGATAAAGCCAAAGCACTCATCGAGGAGCTAGGTGACATCCCTGCGTATGTTGATAAAGAAGGCAATACTGATGATGACCCCAACAAACTTCGTGTGACCAATGATCTCATCGCCAAAGCCTATGAGCATATTTTGAGCAAAGAGGCGTATCAGAGCGATTATGACCGCAAAAATTTCTTTTACCAAGTCAGACTCGGGCTACTTGCTCGCTTCCCTGACGCTGCCAAACCTAGAGGAGGGCAATAACTATGACAGGTATCAACGAAAGCAGCAGTCAGCGTTACCACTTTGACATCTACGCCATTTTAGAAGGCGCACAAGAGATGTACTTTGGACATGAAACCCAAGTTAATGTTAATCAAGTTGAGCGTGTCACCATTGAAAATGCTGAGGGTGAAAAGATGCTCAAGTGCTACCTTTCACCCACCAAACGGCGTGGTGTTGAACGGCGAGCCTTGCTGTGGGCACCTCATAAAAATGGCAAACTTCTGAGTGATGCGCTCGAGTGCGGCATTCCTTCTACCTGTGCCAAAGAGACTTGCCCAATTTGTTATACCTACGGTGCGCTTCGCCCTAAAGAAGGTCAAACACTTATTGGACGGGTTACACATGGCGGCGGGGTAGCCGTACAAGCCCTTGACGCTGAAGAAAAACAACGTGCCATGCACCCTTCAGGGATGGTGCGCGGTAAAGGTGGCGACACGCCTACGCCTTTTAGACGCGAGTACAACGAGCCAGGGCTGTTTTACCCTGTTTACAATCACGCGCTTTCGGTGAGCGAAGCAGAGTTTATGCCAGTCGCCTACGCTTTTCTCGATTCCTTGGCACGAATAGGCGCAGGCAACCCCAAAGGCACAAAGCTCGCAGAATATGAGGGCAAGCCCTTACTTGTGGTTGACCAATACCTAGTGCCAAAAGGCAAACGCCCTGTGGTTAGTCCGAACGTTACTGATGGGCAAGCCGCAATTGATTACTTCATTGAGCAAGCCCAAACCGTGCGTGGCTCGAGCCTATCCCTTGGTAACAGCACCAAAGTTGACCTGTTTGAACGTTGGACGGGTGATGAGGCGCTGGCAAAGCTCGAGCAGTGGTCTGAAACCTTTGTCAAAACACATCTTGTCAGTTAGCTATGTACGGCCTTTATCTGGGGCTGCGAGCAAGTGCTGCGTTGACCTTTCGCGTGTTGCCCAGCGGAATTTTGGATATAATCAGCTATCCGTTTGTCCCGCCCACGACGCTCTCAGGCTGGCTACGGCGGGTATGGATGCTAGCAGAAGGGCATGATTTGCCCAACACCTCAGCCAAAAAAGATGCCCCGTTTTATGTACTGCCTCGTAATATTATCAGTTTAGGGGCGTACCCCGATGTACCAAGCCATATCCACAAAACCAAACGCAAGGGTGTAAAGAACTTTAGTGATACCAGTTTTACACGACTGATTTTTGACAAGAAAACAGGGCCAACTTTTCAGCTTCATACGTGGGAATACCTCACCACGGACAAGCTCAACGCTTACCTTATCGCTGAAACTGATGAAACCTTGATTCATCTTCGTGGTGCGCTCACAAATGAGCAAGAAAGCACGCCGTGGGGTTGCAAGTTGGGTAAGGAGGGCTTTGCGTTTTTGGATGACGTAGGTGAAGTAGAAAAGCTCGAGCAAACCCAACAAAAACAGCAACCTAAAACCCTTTTGCCGCTTGATGTGGTAATCACACAAGATAACCCCATCGACTTTGCTGTGCATAATGTCCACCGCTTTGCATGGCGCGACGGTGACACGGAGTTGATTGAACCTAGTCCCGTGAAGGGTTACGACATTCAGCCTTTAGCACTTGCCAACCTTTACAACGGGACAGAACTCGAGGCGAATTGGTGGCAGGGTGAGCATTTGTCGTTTCCTGTTGGTTTAGAAAGCATTTTGGCGGGTGCAGCGTGAGCTATGACGCCAGCAAAGGACCAGGGCGAGTCTTTTTTTCTAATGAAGTGTCATTGAAAATGGACTGGATTGCTTATCAGCCTCTAAAAAATCATGTGTGTAATGTACGCAAATTACTAGAAAAGTGGCGAACTGACACTGAGATTTCCGATCTTGCTATACCCAAATCGAAACGCACCCTTTTATATCAAGGTGCAGAAGATCATGATTGGGGCAAAACACAAAAGTTTGGCATTGACTTCGATAAAGGACGGTGGATTTACAAATTTCGAGGACATCCCTATCTTAACCCCAGACAACTTGAAGAGGCAGCAGAAAGCAATGCTGATAGTTTTTATGCACTAAAACTTGAACGCTTACACCATCATTATTCTGTTGAAAAGATAGTTGAAGCAGCGTATGAGCTAAAAAACAGCAAATTAGATATAGATCACACACGATTTCCTCAAGACTTATTTGTTTTGGAAATGTGTGACCAGATTGAGGCAGAAGTCGCGGTTATGGCAGTTGACGCTCAAAAAGACGGACGCAACCCTAATTTTATGGAGTTTGAGGTCAAACGTAAAGCAGCAAATGGTGAAGAGCAAGTCTTTATCCTTGAGCCATTTCCTTTTGAAGATGAAGTCAGCTACGATGTTGTAGTTAGGCGAGATGATGTTAAGGGGCAAAAGCTCGAGTCTAGCAACATCAAACAACGCGGGTTTGATCCCTACGATGATGTTGAAATAATCAAAATTAGGCTTCAAGGTTCTGAACATTTCGCCGCAAAGCAAACAGACATCAGTAAGTTTTACGAGGTCGCTACAGGTAACGCATTTCAACCTCACCAATTACAGTGTGAAGTGTGGGAATACTGGCAACAAGAGTCTGTTGGGTTAATCGTCAAAGCACCTACAGGGGTAGGCAAAACCGAAGCCTGTGTGTATCCACCACTTGCCCATCGCCAGCGTGTTTTGCTGGTCTTACCTGCCAAAGCTCTTGTTGATGACCATAAACAACGCCTAACTAACGTGCTGCTCAATCTTTCAAAAGATGGCATTAAACGACGCTTATTGGTTGATACGGGTGACACGGTAGAACTCAATGAAATCTGTAGCGGGAAAATACAGCGTGCTGAGTTTTTTTCTGAGAAACGCCATCTGTATCGTGCTGATGTCATTATCACGACTTTGGACAAGATGCTCTATCGCTTTTTTGGGTATGGCGGCGGGCGCAAGTCTTACATCTACCCGCTTCGCATCAATGACACCAAGCGCATGGCACTTGTATTTGATGAAGCCCACAGCTATGAGGGCACTGCCTTTACGAATTTTCAACGCCTTGTCAATGCGCTCTATGACCACCAGCACAACATCATTTTGATGACAGCCACGCTTCCTGAACAATTTCAGCAAGCACTGCGAGACTCTGAGAAAAGAGGGTTTGCTGGACGTTGGGAAGTGGTTGACTATTTGGAGAAACAAAAGCAGACGGCTCTGTTAGAAGAAATTCAGGCAAGTAGCCTAGAGCTAGCAGAGTATTACGGTCAACGTCAAATGAGTTTTATTCCTGATGATGAAACGGTTGATTTTGCCGCTATTGAGGATTTTGAGACCAAGAAAGAGCAACTTGAAGACCTGAAACAACAACGCTTTGCTAAGTTCAACATTCAGGAGCGATGGACAGGAAATAATCGCCTTATCACTACGCTAGATGCGGTTAAAGATGCGGCAGAAATATACAAGAAATTACGCTCGCTACCGCATATTAGTCATGAGGGAAGCGATAGTCAAAATCTTTTTCTTTATCATGGCCGCTTAGACCCAAGACAGCGCACAGAAACCTACCGACGCCTCAAGCAGCGTGACAGTCAGCAAGCTCCCTATATCGCAGTGACAACCAGTGCGATTGAAATTGGTGTAGACCTTGACGCCAATATGCTCATCACTGAACTATGCAACCCAGACTCACTGGTACAGCGTATGGGACGCTGCAACCGTAAAGGTAAAGATGCTAGTGCTGAAGTTGTGGTGTTTGGTTCACACATCCCTGAGTATCTTGATGCCTTTGGTGATAACCAAGAGGCGTTTGAAACATATTTGCAAGTTTTACAAACACATCATGGCAAAATGGTTGACGGTGACTTTGCAAAAACTGTCATGGACATTTTTCCAAAACCCGTGCTCATCAACCCTCGAGCCGTAACCGCCTATGACATGTTTTATAAATATGTTTATGACTTTGAACTCGAGTACAAAAACCTGCACGATCTTGGCTTCATTGCTACACGAAGCTCCATTCCAACAATAGATATTCTGATTCCCGTAGGCAAAGATAAGAAAGGCAACCTAGAATATGACCGCGTTACTGTGCCTGTGAATCGTCTTTCTCGTGGCACAGACGATGCTGAGTGGGTGACGATTGAACGATATAGAATGCAGCAAGACAAGGATAAAAGCTGGTCAGGCTCTTGGGAAGTCGCAACATACGGCGGTGATTTAACCAAGGCAAATATCCGTATTATTCTTGATGAAGATTCACCCATTTGCCAAAACTATCAACGAGAACTTGGACTGGTTGATGTGCCGCGTATTTTTAAGCAGGAGCGATGGAACAATGACCCGCCACTACTGAGACGATTAAGTACCTGGGCGTATGAACGTAGTGGAGAAAATAGCGGTGCATTTTTCTTTGCAACAGGCGAAATTGATGGCAAAGGGAAAGGCAAACGGCTTGTATTCCAGTATCTCGCTGATCCAGATTTGGAAGAATTCTAATGCCCCACGCCTTCCTCCTCCACCTAACCCCCACCACCCGCACCATCAAACACAAATACCTCCACCAGTACAGCCACGGCATGTTCTACCACCTCCTGAAAACTATCAACCCCAAGCTCGGTGACACGGTTCACGCCGCCGAACACAACCCCTTCACCCTGTGGTCAACACAACAGCGCGATAAAAGCGTTTTGCTGCGCGTCACCATTTTGGATGATGACTTGTTTAAGCCGCTCTTAAGCATCGTGCTGCAAGAGTCGCTCACAGGTTTAGAACTTGGGCAAGACCGCTACCAAGTGGCACGGGTGCTGGCAACTCCCGAAGGACATCAAGATGCAGGCTATACAAGCTGGCTCGAGATCAATAGTGCAAAGAAAACCGACCGACTCGAGCTTCGTTTTTTGTCGCCCACGGTGTTTACTACCTCGGTTGCGCGTAAGCGCCTTTACACCCCCCTCCCGCTACCGCGCTTGCTCTTAAAAAGCCTGCTTGTGCGCTACCAGCAGTTTGCACCACAACCGTTTGACAGCCGTCAGCATGTCCAATTGCTAGCTAGTTTTGAAGCTTACGTAGCAGTCACCTCGCATGACATCAAAACCCACACTCACCAAGCAGGCAAAGTGACGCTCGCAGGCTTTACTGGCAAGGTTAACTTACGCTACATCGACCACGCACCCGAGCTGATGTGTGCGCTGGGGCGCTTGGGTGAGTTTGCGTTTTACAGCGGTGTGGGCGCAAAAACGCCTTACGGTATGGGACAAGTGAGGGTGGTTCGGCAGTCAACCTGCCCCAAGGCTAAAAACTCACTGAGCCAAACTTCATCAGGAGGTGATTAGTGGACTATCTACCCATCAGCAAACTTAACACGGTTGTGTTTTGTCCGCGCCGTTACTACATCGAAAGCATCTTGCAAGATACCGCCGTCAACTACCATATGATTGAAGGTAGCGGCTTGCACGAGCGCGCCCAGCGGGAAAATGAAGGTGTGTACGTTTGGCACGATGAGCTTGGCATCAGCGGAATTGTCGATAAAGTCAGCTACGAAGATGGTCACTGGGTGATAACTGACCTCAAAAAAGGCTACCTAGGCGAGCACGCTAGTGACCAAGTACAACTGTGTGCGCTAGCGCTAAGCTACCAAGCCGTGACCGGGCGCGCGCAGCACAACGGCATCCTCTATTACCACCGCACCCGGCGGCGCTTACAGGTGACCTACACGGCTGAGCTGAAACAAGCTGTACACGATGCCGTTGCTCACATGCGCCACATCGCCCAGCAAAACAGCTACCCGCCGGTGATTGATAACGTCAACAAGTGCCGCGGTTGCAGTGTGCGGGATGCTTGCCAACCTGTGTTAAGTCGGCATAAGCAACTTTGGCGCTGGTCGGTCGAGCTAAGCTGATGGGCACGATGTATGTCTTTGAGCCAGATGCTTACATCAGTAAAGACGGCGGCGTGCTTAAAGTCTCACGGCCGGGAGCTAAGGGTAAAAAGCGCGAGGTGTTGCTCGAGCGGCCCCTAGCCCACGTTAGTGAGGTCGTCATTTTGGGCCGCGCCACGGTGACCGCCTCTGCTGTACAAGCTGTTACCGAGCAGGGCAGCAGCATTCATTATTTAACGCGCACAGGCACGTACGTGGCGCAAGTTGCCCCGGTTGAAAACAAAAACGTACCCATGCGTGTTAAACAGTATCAGGCTTACCTAGATGACACCTGGAAACACCAACTTGCGCGGCGGTTTGTTGAGGGCAAGGTTCACAACGCCGCTGTGTTTGCCAAACGCGGTGGTGCAGATATTCACGAGTTGCAAGCGTTGCTAACAGATATTGCCCGCTGTGACAACACCGAATCTTTGCGCGGCCTAGAAGGTAACGCGGCTAAAACCTACTTTGCCTTAACCCGTGAGCGCTTTCCCACCGATTTTCGTCCTGAGTCACGCAACAAACGCCCACCGCGTGACCCAGCTAACAGCGTGCTGTCCTTGGCGTATACGTTTTTGTCCAAAGAGTGCGGGGCAGCCGTACGCATTGCCGGACTCGACCCGTACATTGGTTATTTGCACGAGGTCAAGTACGGCCGCCCTGCATTAGCACTTGACCTAATGGAAGAATTTCGCAGTATTTTGGCAGATTCAGTTGTGCTAGGGCTATTTAACCGTAACATGCTCACCGCAAACATGTTCGATGAAAGTCAGGGCTTTCCCAAGTTAACAGAAGACGGGTTCAAGCAGTTTTTACGCGCTTGGGAAGAGCGCCTCACTCAAAGCGTCAAACATCCGCAGCTTAAGCAAAAGCTAGACTACCGGCAGATTATGGTGGCCCAAGCGCGCATATTAGGTAAACACCTGATGGGCGAATTAGATGAGTACATACCTTTCACGGTGCGCTGATGTATTACTTGGTCGTTGCCTACGACACGCCTAGCGACAAACGGCGTAACAAATTAGTCAAGGCTCTAAAGCACTATGGCGAGCGGCGGCAGTACAGCGTTTTTGAGTTGCGCGTCAATAGAGAGCAGTTTGCCAAGCTTAAAAACAAACTCTTTGGCATTATTGACGAACGCGAAGACACCCTCGCCGTGTATACCCTAACGCCAGAAAGTCTCAAGCGCACGATTCGCGTGGGGCATCAGGGTCTAAAATCACTAGAGGAACCTGATTTTGTCTAGCGAGCAACCAAGTAGCCCTCCAGCCCGTTTCCAGCCCAAGCATTACATTACCCGTGGAGATGGGCCTTTTGTGCCTCAAGTAGGGTTACAGATGCTCGCACCCGTCCAGAACAGTGTTTGTCATGATTTAGCTGAGGTCGTGAGAGGCTCGAGCCGCACATTTGCTGAGGTCATTGCAAACAGGGCTAGAAATAGTGTGCTGGAATGGTATAAAATGGGCGCAGCCGAAATCGGAGCTAACCTCGTAGAGGATTGAAACTTCTTTTGCCTCTAGGACTTGACACCTACCCCTACGCCGAAATCGGAGCTAACCTCGTAGAGGATTGAAACACTTTCAAACGGCTCGAGACGAGCTAGTTGCTACGCCGAAATCGGAGCTAACCTCGTAGAGGATTGAAACGAATAAGTGTACAAGTAGATGGCGATGGATTAGAGCCGAAATCGGAGCTAACCTCGTAGAGGATTGAAACTTTCTAGTAGCTTCCCTGAATGGTTGTCTAACGCACAGCCGAAATCGGAGCTAACCTCGTAGAGGATTGAAACACCAAACCATCATTGCATCAGGACAAGAAAATACAACGCCGAAATCGGAGCTAACCTCGTAGAGGATTGAAACAATCAAACGATTCAGCTTTTGAATCATGATTCAATGGCCGAAATCGGAGCTAACCTCGTAGAGGATTGAAACTTCGTGAAACTGACGACCCACTACATTGTGTGTAGCCGAAATCGGAGCTAACCTCGTAG
>CAZMCW010000041.1:8856-20060 GCA_964564405.1 uncultured bacterium | reverse complement strand
CTCACGCAGTTTAAACGGGCAACCTGGCTACCATCTGCTAACGCCGTTTGTCTTTGAGGAAGACCGCGCCCTACTCGTTAATCGCGGTTGGATTCCCTTTGACCCCACCACCTTAGCGTCAGATGCAACTGAACCACCACCGGGCGAGGTACTTGTCGCGGGCATCCTTTACCCAAGCGAGCAGCCGCCTGAAGACTTTAGCGTGCAAGACCCTGCTGAAGGCGAACTGGACGCGGTGTTTTTTATTGATACCACGCGGCTCGAGCAACAACTCCCCTACAGCCTAGAACCACACTACTTGCGCCTCACCGACCAACGCCCAGAACCCAGTGCCTATCCGGTTATGCTTGGGCCAGAAGAATTAACGGAAGGTAGCCACCTAAACTATGCGTTTCAGTGGTTTTCATTTGCAACGATTGGGATTGTTGGTTATGTACTCCTTTTGCGCAGCGTGATTCGCGAGGATGACGACGAAGAGATGAGGCTCGAGCACGTCAGTACACCGTCAGCACAAGCGTAACTTAAGAAGTTGAGACGTAACGCAATGCTAGCTCAACAGCCTGCTCGAGGCTCAATTGCTGCCCTTCCTCCCACAAACCGTTAAACACACTGCTAGGTACATGTAACTTGGCTTCTGCTAGTGCGTCTTGGGTAAGACCTGCTTCAAAAGGGAATTGCACGTACTCATGGTCTTGTCTAAACTGCGCCGTCGCTGCGATTAAGCGGATGGCGTCTGTATAGTTTTGTTGCTGAACCATAAAGAGGGCAGTGTGGTTGATGGTTTCCTCTAGCTCCCAGTAGTGACTCGTCCTGCTACACATCTGTAGACATTCACGTAGCTGTATTTTAGCTGTCTCAATATCCTGTTGTACAACAGTCAAAAGTGCTATTAATCTCAATACAACTGCTAAATATCGCTTGTATTGAATTCTACTGTAGTAGTCGTAGGCTTTTTTTAGCGCGATAGAGGCTTGTTCGTAGTTTCCTAGGACAATGTGATAGTTTCCGTAATAAGTCAATGTCATCATTTCTGCATCTGAATTGAGTATGCTTCGCGCTAGCTCGAGAGCTTCTTCAAAAAGTGCTTCTGCGCGTGCAAAATTTCCCAAATACGTTTCTATACTTCCCATACTGGATGTAGAACGAGCAACTTTGTCTAATCGTTTTTCTTCCCGAGCAGCTTCTAGAAGCTGACCCTTGACTTCCTTAGCGCGTTGATACTCACCTTGAAGCTCATCGATACCCGCAAGTTGGCCATGCATAAACAGCGTCCAATAATCTAAACTTAATTCTTGAGTGAGATTTAAACCCTTGCTGTACTCAAGACGTGCCGCTTTTAAATCACAGCGCGTTTCATACATAATACCTAGATGATTGTGAAGGACTGTCTGTAGACGCTTACTGCCTAATTCTTCGGCTATACTTGAAGCCTTATCGTAATTTTCAAGTGCGTTATCAAAATCACCAAAATTTGCTTCTAGTCCACCCAAGGTGAGTAGGCAGCTTGCTCTAGCATACGTATCAGAACTAGGTTTGTTCAAAAACGCTTTGTTCCATTTGTGTGCTAATTCAAGGTAGTAACGATCCCAAAAATCATTAAGCTTGCTGACGAAGCGAAGTCCTAGTTCAGTTTCATCTTGCTCGAGGTAATACGCTAATACCTTTTGTAGGTTCTCAAGTTCATCTTCAAAGAACTGCACAGCCGTCGCACGCTGTTCTGAGTTAAGTAGTTGATGCGCTTCTTCGATTTTTTGCTCATAATAGTTGACAAACTCATTCATGACACCCTCCTTGAAAGAATATTGTTTAAAAATATCTTGACTAAACTGCTCAATCAACGGATGCCTGTCATACCTCCCCTCATCCGTAATCGTCAGAAACGACGCATCTACAAGCAACGCTAAGGTCTCTAAGCTTGTGTTTGTGACTTCAAACGCAGCCTCAGTGGTAAACCCACCCTTAAACACTGCTAACTTCGTTAACGCCTCTTGCTCTTTATCAGAGAGTAACCGCCAAGAATACTCAAACGCTGCCCTCGCACTCTGATGCCTCGAGGCTTGATGCCGTGTCCTGGTGGTCAAAAACTCTAAACTCTCCGTTATCTTTTGGGCAATCTCACCAGGACTAAGCTGCCGTATCCACGCCACCGCTAACTCAATCCCTAAGGGCCAGCCTTCTAACGTGTTGCAAATCTCTACAATTGCCTGCTGATGGTCTGCTTCGTTGAAAGATCGTTTTAACCGCTTGGCCCTGCTAATAAACAACGCCGTTGCCCCATACGCCAGCAAGTCTGTATCTGCCGTTTCTGGTACGCGTAAGCCTTTGAGGTCGTAAATCACTTCACCATCTAGGTTTAAGACAACCCTCGAGGTTGCTAAAACAGTCAAGTTTGGACACACCCCAAGCAACTCGTCTAGGTCTGCTGAACACGCCTCAATCAAATGCTCTAAATTATCCAAAACAAGTAAGACTTGTTGCTCTGCAAGCAGGTAGTGCAAACTCTCCCACGGGTCTTGCCCGATAATTTGAAGTTGCATAGCTTGGGCAATGGCGTGAGGAATTTGCGAGGGCTCGCTGATGCTGTCGAGGGCTACAAAAAAGCGCCCATCTGAAAACGGTGATGTGAGCCTCGCGTCGTTAATGACGGCTCGAGCCAAGGTTGTTTTTCCTGCCCCACCAATCCCAATCACGTTAACCAAGTAGTTGTCAGCATCACCAACTAACCCAACTAAGTGCTCAAGCTCATGGTCGCGGCCAACTAAACTGATGCCACGTTTACGGCTGCGGCTGGCGCGGCTGCTCGAGGGGCTCGAGCTTACCTGTTGAGGGTTAGCTGTTGATGGTTGAGTTGATGCGTGTTGGCGCGTTTGGGTTGGATTGATATCGAGGTTATCAATGGCAGTTAGTAGGTCAGCACAACTTGCAAACCGTTCCTGTTTATCTTTAGCTAGGCAGCGTTCGATGATGGCTTGTAGCTCAGGGTGGTCTAGCCACTGATTTAACGGCCTCGGCTCATCTTTCAAAATGAGTTGGATGATTTGTGGAAATTGTGCATTAAAGGGTAATTCCCCAGTCAGCATATAAAACAGCAACACACCCAGCGACCATATGTCACTGCGGGCGTCAACTGCCTCACCCTTAAACTGCTCAGGTGACATGTAGTTAGGCGTGCCCATCATTTGACCGTCTTGGGTGAGGTTGGAGTTGGGTAGTCTGGCGAGACCAAAGTCTAGAATTTTAACGGTGCCATGCTCAGTAATGAAGATGTTGTCAGCTTTGACATCGCGGTGGATGACGCCTTGTTTATGCGCGTATTGAAAGCCTGTGAGCAGGTCTTTGAAGATAGTAAGGGCATCATCTAGCTCGAGGCCAGTTTGTATCTTTGCCGCTAAGCTGTGACCTTGATAGTAAGCCATCGCTAGAAACAGCTGATCTTGACTTTCTTCAAGCGCGTAGAGTGCGCCGATGTGAGGGTGGTCAAGCCTGGCCACGGCTTTGGCTTCTTGCACAAAGCGCGCTTTAAGCTCACCTTTCACCCGCTTGGGATTTAGCAAAAACTTGAGGGCAACCTCGCGGTCTAGGCGAGTGTCTTTGGCTTTGAAGACTTGCCCCATAGCCCCTTGACCTAGCACGTCAAGAAGTTCGTAGTGCAACCATGTTTCACCAACTTGGGGCATGGGGATAGTTTAACAAGTTTGGTAGTGCGAAGGTACGCGCAATTCCAGAACAAGTTGTTCTATATTTAGTCAACTCATATCAGCATCTCCTTATGGGTCATTTGTTCAATGCCATTTGAGGAGATGCTTCCCTTTTGGAAAACTTTTAACTCAGGTTAATTAGTTGAACATGCGCTCTTGCGCCGTTTTATCTTTGCGTTCGCGCACAAATAAGTAAAGTGCCAGCCCTAAAGGTGCCGCAAACAGTGTCACTAACAAGTACCACGTTGTGCGAATGCCCCAGTACTTGGCATCTCTAAAAATCCACACACCCACAAACAAATCTAGCGCTAGGTAGTGGGTCCAGCCCGTCACAAACCCCCATTCATTCGTAAGGCCCATACGTAGGCCATTAAACGATAAATCAATACCACCACCTTGGGTCATGCTGTAGAGCAAACTGAGGGTGTACACTGCGCCTAGACCAATGTAAATCCAGTAGGACATGACCATGCGCTGGGTAAAGCGCGCTTTGGGAAAAAACATCATGCTAAACCAAACTGGTAAGGGTACTAAGTTGAGGAAGTTAAACAAAGATTCTGCCATAAGCTAGTCTAGCCTGCTAGCCTCACTTGGTGGGAACATCTGCCCGACCCAGTCAAGTGGTGCGGTAGGTAAGGTGCCAAGGCGCATCTCCCAGTGCAAGTGCGGGCCAGTAGACATACCCGTGGAACCAACTTGACCAATAACTTGCCCGCGTGTGACCTGCTCACCCACGCGCACCTCAAAATCTTCTAGGTGGGCATAGTGGCTGAACACGTTGGCCCCATGGTCAAGCGTGATAAGTCCGCCGCGTAGGGGAAGCACCTCAGCAGTAATGACAATGCCGTCGTTAGTAGCAACAACGGGGGTACCGCTAGTTGCAGCAATATCGTGCCCGGTATGAAAAGCTTCAGGGTGGTTGGGGCTGTAACGGCGCACATCGCCAAAGAGGCTGGTGCCATCCCCCTCGAGCGGCATCATAAATGGCTCTGTCCATAACGGTGTTTGGGTGATGTCAGAAGCCTCCACGGCCTCAGCAATAACAGCCGTTTCAAGCGCGCGGTTGGCTTCGGTGGCGCGGGGCAGTAAGTCTTCGGGGAGGTTGAGGGTCTCGAGCGGGCGTTCATCAGCTAACACCGTGAGAATATGTTGATGCTGGTTGCGTCTGCCAAAGACATCTTCCAGTTCAATCGTAATAGCGAAGCTACCTGCGGCTGTGCCTAATGGAATACGCCCTAAGGCAAGGATGGTTGTGTCCTGTGTGGTGCTGGTTGCGAGCAGTTCGGGCGTGACTCGGGTAGCTAGGTCACCGGTAAGCTCGAGCAACGTCAACCTCTCTGTAGTATTTTCTGTATCGTTTGCCATCACATAAACGCTGAGGTTGTTGCTACTTACCAGTGCAGGTGGCACGTTGATACGCATGCTGAACGCTTGCCCAGGCGCAAGCGTGCGCGGCGCTTGAACCAGCGGGATAACTTCCGGCAGACCGTAGGTTTGCCGCGTAAGTGTGTAGCGGTTAGCTTGAGCATCAGTAATATGAACCTCAATGTCTTGCTGACCGATGACGCCGTCAAAGTTAAACGTGGCACTATGAGCTTCTTGACTAACCTCTTGACCTGCGTACGCTACCTGGTAGTAAACAACTTGGTCAGCGTCAAGCGTGACGTTAAAGGGGAGACCCGCAGGAACTTCTGAGGGTAGCTCGAGCTTTACCTCGGGTGGTTGCTGGCGCAGGTTACTCAAGGGTTCAGCGCCTACGAGCGTAAGCAGTACAGCGAGCAAAAGCCCCACAATGACACGCTTGTAAGTTAGTCCGCTCAAAGGTCATCTCCAGATTTGCTGGTGATAAACGGAATATTTCGGTAGCGGTGGTCAACGTCTAAGCCGTAACCGTAAACAAACGCATCCTCAATTTCAAAGCCGAGGTAATCAATATCAACCTCAACTTGACGGCGCGACGGTTTAGACAATAACGACGCAATTTTAATAGATAGCGGGTTACGACCTTCTAAGTAACCTTGTAAGTACTGCATGGTTAAGCCTGTGTCGATAATGTCTTCAACGACGATCACGTGTTTATTTTTAAGGGATTGCTCGAGGTCTTTGACAAGCCGTACTTCGCCACTACTTTCTGTACGCGAACCGTAGCTCGAGACCGACAAAAAATCCGTCGTTACAGGTAAGTCAATAGCCCGCACAAGATCCGCCATAAAAACAAACGCGCCGTTGAGCACACAGATAAGGTGTGGTGGCGCGTCTTGATAATCAGCACAAATTTCCGCGCCCAGCTCACTAATGCGGGCATTAATATCAGCGCGGCTTAGTTGGACTAGCCCGCTACCCTCTACAAAAATTGAGTCACTCACGATTAACCCCATTCTTCAACGTCATGTTGCTGTCATTATGACTTATTCAGAAAAGATAATGCAGTATCATCCGAATATATCTACACGTGCCATATCCTGATATGGGGCCGTCTTGTTGACAAGTTCAACATCTCAATGTGAGGCAAGCTTAACCCACAATGTTTATTTGAAAGGGAGGTCGTGGCGATGACAACACAGAGCACCTCATCAACAAGCACCCCATCACAAAGCACTTACGAAAAAATAGTGCAAGAACTTGACAACTTGCCTGTTGAACAGCATCAGCAGGTGTTAACTTGGTTGCGCAGTTTGAGGCAACGCGAGAGTGAAAACAAACCAAATCAACGCGAAGTGCCTAAAGGCACCCCTGGTGCGTCCTTGAGTGAGTTTGTGGGTATAATTCCCGCTGCTGATCTCAAAGAAATGCAACTTGCGATTGAAGAAGCATGTGAGGTTATTGATGTAGATGGGTGGTAGGTTATTACTAGACACCAACATTGTCATTGCCTCGTTTGCAGGTGAGTCAGATCTTGTTGAATGGTTAGACGAAGCTGATGACAGGTTTATATCTGTAATCACATTAGGTGAACTTTACTATGGCGCAGCTAACTCCTCAAACAAAGAAAACAACCTAACTCGTTTGCGGGAGTTTGCTAGAAGATTTTTGATACTCAACTGTGATGATGCAGTATCTGAACATTATGGAGATATTAAGCATAAACTTAAGATAAAAGGTACACCGATTCCCGACAATGACATCTGGATTGCCGCTACAGCAATGCGGTTTAACCTAAGTACCTCCTATCTGGAAACCGCAGTTTTCAGATAGCGTTTAGCGGTTAAGGATGGGCGCTGCTGCGTTTGATAACTGCCACTTTTCAACTTGGAGGTACTCAACTTTGGTTACTCGAGATAGGCACTTTAGTTATGTTGAAGACCTTGACAAAATAAATAAATGACGCTGTGTCAAAAATAGTTTAGTACACACCAAAAAGCTACTATTTATACCCCAACTTAATAAAATCAGCACGATTAAGTTCACGGCATTCACCAGGACGCAAGTTACCGAGGGCAAGTTTATCAATGTGGGTACGCAAAAGCTCAGTGACATCAAAGCCGAGTGCCGCCATCATGCGCCGCACTTGACGGTTACGACCTTCGGTGAGGACAAGTACGCAGCCTTTGCCGGCTGGGCGGGCGTGTTTGGCTTTGGCGGGTCCGTCGTCTAGGTCGATGCCGCGCTCGAGCTGCCGAAGTACACCCACCGGAACACGCCCTTGCTTGCACGTGACCCGGTAGGTTTTTTCATGCTGGTAGCGTGGGTGGCTCAGTCGCATGGTCAGGTCGCCGTCATTCGTCATAATCAGTAAGCCTGCCGAGTCTAAATCTAAACGTCCAACCGGATGTAGACCCTTAGCTGGCGGGACAAGTTCCATCACTGTGGGTCTACCGCGATCATCACCAACACTGCTGAGTACGCCAACGGGTTTGTAAAGTGCGTAGCTAACATGGGCTACATCTCGCATAACGGGGTGGCTGTCAACCAAAATGGCATCTTCTGGGGTAACTTTCATGCCCAACGTGGCCCGCTTGCCGTTCACGAGCACACGCCCTTGGGCAATGAGCACTTCAGCTTTGCGGCGGCTGGCCACACCGGCGGCAGAAAGGGCTTTTTGTAAGCGCATAGACCCGTCAGATGAGCTAGGTTCAGACGGTTGAGCTGACTTGCGGTGCGGGCGACGTTGACGTTTGGAACTCACGGGATTAGTCTACCAAGTTGTCGTCTAGCAAGTTGCTGGCATCTGTCATGGGTGTAAGTAGCACGCGCACATGGGCTCGAGCTAGGCTGATGCTCATGAACAGGGTACGCACCTATATGCTAATAGCGTTTGTCACGACATTAAGTTTCTCAATAAGCATGTCCCAATCTACAGGTGATGTCGTTAACCCATTTAGGGGTAACGTGCGGTTTGTCGTGCTAAGCGATTTTAACGGTCCTTATGGTTCGCTTGACTACGACGCTCGAGTTGACACCCTCATCCAACTCACCCAAACGGTTTGGCAACCCAACGCGTTACTTTCTGCTGGCGACGTCATTGCTGGACAAAGTACGGGCTTGCCTAAGTCGCGTTTTGCGGAGATGTGGCAGGTGTTTGATGAACGTGTGCGTGCGCCCCTTGCTGCAGCGGAAATCCCGGTGGTTGTGGCGATGGGCAACCATGACGGCTCGAGTCAACGTTTGTCCGATGGCAGTTATAGCTTTGCTCGAGAACGCCGCGCTGCCCAAAACTATTGGCAGTCAATTCCCACATCACTAAATTATCTTGATGATGACGACTTACCATTTCAAGCAAGTTTGCTGGTGGGTGATGTGTTTGTAGCTGTGTGGGATGCATCTTCTGCGACCATTACCGAAGGGCAACTGGCCTGGCTCGAGGCTGAACTGACCCGCCCAGGAGCACAGAATGCCTCGGCTAGAATTCTACTGGGTCATTTGCCGCTGTTTGCTGTGTCAGAAGCTAAAAACAGCCCTGGTGAAGTACTTTCGCAAGGACAAGCACTAGCAACGTGGCTCGAGCAGGCAGGTATCGACTTGTACATCAGCGGGCATCACGCGGCTTACTATCCAGCTCAGTGGGGCAACCTCAAGTTACTACATACTGGCGGCATTGGCGCACGCCAGCTTATTGGCAGTGATAATTCACCTCAGTCAACCGTTACTATTTTGGATATTGATGTAAATCCTGTTAACCTTCGCGAGGTTACGTTGGATGCATCTAGCTTGATGTTGGTAGGTCCACAAACACTACCAACGAGCATCACCAGCTTAAATGGCACCATCACGCGTTGGTAGCTGTTGAGTGTTGATGTTTCTGACGTTAGTTTTCGAGACAAGCTTCTGGTATAGCGTTAACAGCATAAATAGATGACCAGTCTGCCAAAGGTGTGCGTCGCGGTTCAACGCTAATCGGTTCCCCGTTTTTGATGCCTTCGCCCGTCAGTAAGTTGAGGTCGCAGGAAAAACTGTAGTCAAGGTCAAGCGTGTCTCTGGCGTTGTAGGTATAGCCTGCGACTAAAAAAGTATCGTCCCTATAGGCAATGGTGAGTACTTGATGCCAGCGGTTACGGCCAAAAGATTCATTTTCGGTGATGAGTTGGAACGATCTGTTTAAGGTTGTCTCGAGCGCAGGTTGGGTACCCCAAAACAAACCCCGCCAGCCAATGGCGGTTGCTTCAGTAGCCAGCGCTAGCCCATCTTCCCCAGAAAGATACAGTTGCAAATCAACGCTGCTAGGGTCATCCTCGGTGATGAGTAAGACAGCTTTGTCAAACTCACCATCACTGTTCCAGTCTTCATTCAAAACGGCCCAAACGCGTTCAGCTGGAACCGGCCAGGTCTGTGCAAAACTTGGTGATACCCATACAGCAAGCGCAAGTAAAACAAACATTGATCTGGTCATAAGCCAAGTCTAAAGGTACTCTATGAGTACGCACGTGTTACCGACATAACTACATCTTACTGTTACGCCAATTGCTGCTATATCAAAGTCTTGAAGGCTTATTTGCACATGATAAACTACTAATCATGATTCATCCTATGCATGAAAAGTACGCAAAGTTGTTAATCGAGTACTGCACAGAAGTTCAGCAAGGTGAAACGGTAAGTCTTAACTTGGATACCGGCGCACTGCCTATGGCGCGCGCGCTTATGCGTGAGGTTTTAAAAGCAGACGCTAAACCTGTATTGCACCTCACCTATCCTGAAATGATGCTGGATATGCTCGAGCTCGTCAGTGACCGTTACCTCGAGAGCGAACCCAGCTTTGAGCTCACCGAAATTAAACAAGTTGATGCCTGGATTCGGGTCCGCGGTGGCACCAACAACCGCATGTTGCAACACGCCAACAAAGAAACCCTGTCCCGCATTGCCAAACGCCAGCGCCAAGTGCAAAACTTGCGCCTTCAGACCAAATGGGTCGGCACGCTCTACCCAACCGATGCCAGCGCCCAAGATGCCGGCATGAGCCTGGACGACTACGAGCAGTTTGTCTACGGCGCGATGTATTTATTTGAAGATGATCCTGTCGCCAAGTGGCAAGAACTACACGCGTTTCAAGCGCAACTTATCGAGCGACTAAGTGCGGCAAGTGAGGTGCGCATTGTTGCTGAGGGAACAGATTTAACCCTAAATGTGGCCGGGCGCGGCTGGATTAACAGCGACGGTCATCACAACATGCCAAGCGGCGAGGTGTTTACCGGACCCCTAGAAGACAGTGCCAATGGGCACATCACCTATGGTGTGCCAAGTGCTGTGAACGGTGTCGAGGTGGATGACATTCGCATCACGTTTAAAGATGGCAAAGCGGTTGAGGCTGTCGCTGCTAAAGGTGATGACCTGTTACAAGCGCAACTGGGCAGCGATGATGGCGCACGCTTTTTAGGCGAGTTAGGTATTGGCACCAATTACAACATTCAAATTCCCACCAAGTCTATCCTCTACGATGAAAAAATTGGTGGCACCGTACACCTTGCGCTAGGTCAGTCGTACAAAGAGACAGGTGGCGTCAACGAGTCAGCCATTCACTGGGATATGATCTGCGACTTGCGTCAAGGTGGGGCAATTTATTTGGATGGCGAGGTGTTTCAAGAGAACGGTCAGTTCAAGCTTTAAGACTTGCGTTCACTAAGGCGTACTCAAGGGTGTTTGCTAAGGTGACTGACAGCGCTCTCAACCTTTAAGGTCAGGGGTGAGGAAAGGACATCTATGCCTGTATCAGTTGATGCTATGTCTGACACTTCCGGAGAAGCTCAGGACAGTAAATATGCCTCAGATTTGTTTGAGTACGCCGCGTTCACCCTTGTTTTTGGCATCATTGGGTTGGCGATGGTGCTGTTTCCCAACGCAATGGATGGCGCAACCGCAGGCGGGCGCTATTACCTTGTCAAAGTGGTGCTCATTAACGTCTGGGGAAGTTGGGGTGCGCTTGGTTGTGCTGCAATAAGTGGCTTTAATGCTACCAAGTGGGTTCGCTTAGTGAGACAACATCTAGTGAGACAACATCGTGCTGTATCGAGCTAGTGCAACAGTGTCGTTAACAATGACGCTTGTTTGAGGTTACTGCTACTGTTGGTGTTTGTG
>CAZMCW010000041.1:5243-8846 GCA_964564405.1 uncultured bacterium | reverse complement strand
TAATATCAGTTTGTAAGGTTTATATAGGTTGAACAAAACCTTCGCATGGGTATCAATAAATTAAGAAACAAATCATATTGTAAACAAAAACGCCGCTCTGGAAGATAACATCGGAGCGGCGTTAATGTGTTGTTGAAGTCGAGGAGAAATCAACCGTTGACGCTAACGTGTATGACTTTAAGGATCTACCGGCGCGCCCTCGAGCGCCCACTGAGCGTAGGCTTCTACAAAGCTAAAATCTGCGTTGGTGGTGCCAGGGCTAGCAAGTAGATAATTCAAAAAGTCGCTGATGTCCTCTTCACTGGTTTCTAAAAAGAGGGCTTCGCCGTCTAGGCCAGCAAAGCGGCCTTCCTCAACAGGAGGTAACGCTTCGGCTGCAAGAGATGCGGTTTGGCGCAGTTCCTCGAGCAACACGGCAACAAGTCTGTCGTCGCCTGTGGCTAAGTTACTACCATCGTACAAAGGTGCGCCGCTGTCGATAGCCCGCATGGTAATATTGCGGCTCACAAACTGACGCAATAAAGATGGTGTGTCTCCAATAACAAGGTTCACCATCTGGTCAGTTTCACGGCCGTCTGGCGTGCTAATACGAATGTTGAGGCTGTAAAGACCTGTCTCGAGTACTTTAGGTAAGGTAATACCCACACCATCAATGTCAATTGCCACAACGTTTTGGGGAATATCGCTTTCTTGTACGAGTGGTTCACCCAAAATACTGTCGCCACTTGGGCTCACAAGGTCGTAGCTAACTGTCACCAAGCGGGGAAGTTCGATGCCGGGAGTAAACAGCTCAAACGTCGGGTAAATACGGTCGCCTGGTTCAAAGCTATTCAGGGCGTCACCGCCACGCCCGAGAGTTACGTTAACCTCACCACCAATTTCGAGCGGGGGCGGAGGTGCGCGCAAGACCTCGAGCCGCTGCAGCGCAGTCCGTCCAAAAGGACTCGTGTCATCCTCAATCTGGGACAAGTAAGCTTCAAACTGATCAATGCTTTCATCTTTGCGGCCTTCAGCTTCATAGAGCGTAGCCAGCGCAAAATTTACCCCGGCTACGCCCGGGTAGTCTACCAAGGCGTTTTCAAGGTCAACTACGGCTTCATCATTGACGTCTGGGTCAAGTTCTAGGGCGGATTCGTAAGCGGGTAGAGCTTGCTCGAGGTTACCCTCAACGGCGTAAGCCAGCCCCAAGTTAAACCAGGCAATTTCTTGGCTGGGCTCGAGCGTCACAGCTCGCTGGGAGGCAGTCCGGCTTTCTTCAAGTCGTCCTTGCAAGTAGTACGACCAGCCTAAATTGGTCCAGTAAAGGTCTTCGTCTGGCTCAATGCGAGTGGCCACAACTAACGCTTGGGTAGCAGCGTCGGCATCGTCTTCATCAAAGGCAATAAACGAGAGGCGCTCAAACGGATACGAAAGCTCTGGTGCCAAGCTTGTAAGATGGCTGTGAATTGTTTTCTCGAGGGCGTTTTCGTCGAGTTCAAAGGCAGCATAAGACGCCGCAATCAGCGCGGCCATGTCATCTGTTTGGGTAAGTTGGCTAATAATATCTGTAGCGCCCTCGAGCCCGTTCACAGCCAAATAAGTAGCTCGCGCCGCGCGTCCATAGGGGTAACTAGCAGCTGCTTCAAACGCACTATTAGCACCAGCACGGTCGTTCACGTCGCTGCGCAAGGTGCCTAGCCACACGTTGGCTGCTGGCAAACTTTCTGTGGCGGCAAGGGTTTCAAAATAGCCGAGAACTTGTTGTTCGTTAACCTCATTTAGGCTGAGTGCTAAGGCGGCGTCCCGCACGGCGTTGCGGCTAGCATCACCTTGGCGTACGTCAGCTAAGGCAAGTGCTAAGCCGCGCCACGCGCGCGGTAAGTCGCCTTCTGTTTCGTCGGCTAGGGCGCTTAAAACAGCTTCGGCTTCATTGGCAAACCCGCCACCAATTAACGCTACTGCGCGAATGTATTCGCTGTAATTGGTCGATAAATCGATGTCTATCTCAGACCGCAAAATACGTCGGGCGAGGCGTTCGTTGCGCACGCTCAAGTGGCGTAACAGGAGCGCAATAGTTTGTGCCGCAAGGTCGCCGGGGTCGTCTTCGGGGGCGTACAACGTGTAACTGCGCATGCCCCGAAAGTCAGCTACAAATAGCTCGAGCACTAAGCGCGCATCTTCAAAGCGCAACGCACCGGTTACCGCTGCATCTACCCCAAGGCTACCCTGAACTAGCGCCGCACCTTCTGCTGAGGCTAAGCCGCTACCCTGCACACGCGAGGGTAAAAACACCACCGGGCTTAAAAAGCCACCCTCAACAACCAAAGGCGGAATGAGTGATGGCGTTTCTACTGGGCCAAGTACCTCACCTAGCGGGCTAAACGCACTTGCAACCCGTTCAGCTACGGCCACACCAGTAAGAATGTCAGGACTGGAAAAGGGATAAACAGCGAGGTTGGCTGCCCAAGCTAAGCTCGAGCTAAGACCAATAACAAATAGACTCAAGCACAGTTTTTGAACGAACAATTTGCATGTATCACGCATATGTCTCACCCTATTAGCCTAGCATGAGCAGCCTAGCAGTTTCGTACTCGGTCAGATAGTTCCCTAAGATATAACCGCGCAACCAAGGCGCACTTTGCTCACCTGTTAGGCTCAGCTTATCCACAAGGTCCGTAATACCGTCTCAGACGTATAGAGTGCTGTATTTTAGGCTGGCTGCAAAAATGTTCATAGCACCATCATGAAATTGTTCCGCGAGTGTGTGTTCACCACAAGATGATTCAAAAATCGTAAGCTTATCTATGACTGTGTATGTGCAACATCTGTCGCAAGCACTACCCCAAACCCATTACCCCCAAACGATGACGCGTGATTTGATTCTCGAGCACATTCCGCTCGAGCGCCTAGAAACGCGCCTCTTAAAACGCATCTACCAACACTCAGGCATCACCAAACGGCATAGTGTCGTGAACGATTTTTTGCCAGACAGTGAGGGCGGGCCTTTTTTTGATCCTGCCGACAATCAACTCAAAACGCCCAGTACCAAAGTCCGTAACGACTTGTACATTGAGCATGGCAAACAGCTTTTTTACGAAGCAGGTTGCAAAGTGCTGGAAAGCAGTGGTATTGCCCGCAGCGATGTTACTCATGTCATCACGGCATCTTGTACGGGCTTTTTTGCGCCGGGACCAGACTATGTGTTGGTGCGTAAACTTGGCCTCGCGCCGAGCACGCGCCGCTATCACATTGGTTTTATGGGCTGTTTTGCAGCGTTTCCGGCACTTCGAATGGCCCAAAGCATCTGCCAAGCGGAACCAGACGCTAACGTGTTAGTTGTGTGCAGCGAACTTTGCACCTTGCACCTCAAATACACCACCAACATGGACGATATGGTGGCAACCTCAGTTTTTGCAGATGGTGCTGCGGGTGCATTGGTAAGTAGCACGCGTGTCAATACTGATACTCCTTGTCTAGCCATTGATACGCTGGCGACCACCCTCACACCAGAAGGCGAAGGTGACATGGCCTGGACAATTGGCGATAGTGGGTTTGATATCGTGCTATCCACCTACGTGCCAGACATCATTAAAGCCAACATTGGTAGTGTGCTAGAACCGTTGT
>CAZMCW010000041.1:3802-5233 GCA_964564405.1 uncultured bacterium | reverse complement strand
TAAGCTAGCGCGCGCGCTCGAGCTAACGGATGCCCACCTCGGCCCGTCGCGGCAGGGGCTCAACGACTATGGCAACATGAGCAGCGCCACCATTTTGTTTGTGTTGCGTGAAACCTTGGCGCGGGCCCAGACGGGTGCCAAAGTGCTTGGGCTTGCGTTTGGACCCGGCTTAACGGTTGAAAGCGGGTTGTTTCAGGTCGTCTAATGTCATTGCTATTACCCAACCGGGCTATGAATTTGCAAGAGGCTATGGACGCTGATTGCGACCTAGACAAGCTTTACAATACCTACCGTAACTTTGCGCGGGTGAATCCTGTGGTGTCGCGCTGGCGAGGGGTTTACGAGCGTTATATCCAGCCCTTAGCCAGAGCTCAACAGACAGCCCTCGAGGTGCTTGACATTGGCTTTGGTGGGGGAGATGTTGTGGGTGCGTTAGCAACGTGGGCACATCAAGATGAGTTGAATATCACCTTTCACGCGATTGATAACGATCCACGAGCGCTCGAGTACGTCGAGCAGCACGCCAACTTACCCGCCTCAGTTCGGGTTGAATGCTGCACCAGCGGCGACCTAATCACACGTGGACTCACGTTTGATGTCGTCATCTCAAATCATGTGCTGCACCACTTAAACGTTAACGAGGTGGTGAGTTTATGCGAAGACAGCGCCCAGCTAAGCCGTCAGCTGGTGCTTCACAACGACCTCGAGCGCAGCGGGCTTGCCTACGGCGTGTTTGGCGCTATCACCACGCCACTTTTTCGTAAGTCGTTTATCACCGAAGATGGGCTCGCCTCCATTCGACGCAGTTTTACCCAGGCTGAATTACAAGCACTCGTGCCAGATGGTTGGCAAGTGACACGTTTGTTTCCTTATCGGCTACTGCTTCACCATCAGGTAGGACGTTCTTGATGGTCAGTGCTGAGCTGTCTTCAGTTGTGAATGCGTCATCAATACGTGACGTGTCTGTAAGTGATGTATCCGTGGATGTCGTGGTGGTGGGGGCTGGCCCGGTGGGGTTGTTTGCCGCGCTAGCTTGCGCGCAGCAGGGGTTGCGTGTGCAGGTGCTCGAGGCCCGCCCGGAACCTAAACGCCACAGTCGGGCAATTGGTGTGCATCCGCCAGCATTAGCACTGTTAGACAAGCTTGGTGTGGCTGAGGCTTTTTGTGAACGCGGGTTGCATGTGGCTGACGGGCTTGCGTTTGGTGGGTCGCCGTTAAAAGAGTTGGGGAGGCTCGAGTTCAAGTACCTGCCCCCGCCGTACCAGTTTGTCCTGGCCATTCGCCAAGACGATAACGAGTGCATATTGAGTGAGGCTTTAGAAGCCCATGACCAAGCAACCCTCACTCGAGGTGTACGCGTCAGCCAGCTTCAGCAAGATGATAACTATGCTGAGGTCAGCTACACATCTCAGCAAGATGATCGTTCCTACA
>CAZMCW010000041.1:0-3728 GCA_964564405.1 uncultured bacterium | reverse complement strand
CGACAGACTTGGGACCAACCGCAGGCATTTTTTTGGCGGAAGACGGTCTTGTCGAGTCGTTTCCACTTCCGCATGGCGTGCGGCGTTGGGTTGTGCAGCGCAGCTCGTCTGACGTTGATAACTCTCACGCTGATGATTCCGAAGCGGATGACACAGCGCCATCAGCAGATAGTTTGGCTACATTGGTAGAGGCTCGTACGGGCGTCACACCGGACGTTAGTACCAACACCATGCTCAGTGCGTTTGGGGTTGAGCATTATTTGGCAGATGCTTTTGTGTCGGGTCGTATCATTTTGCTAGGGGATGCTGCCCATGTCATCAGCCCGATTGGTGGACAAGGTATGAATCTAGGTTGGCTGGGTGCGTGGGATTTAGTGACCTCCCTAGTACAGCATCAAGATGAGTATCAACAAGGTTTAACTAGCTATGCCCAGCGTCAGCGGTCGCGGGCGCGGATTGCTGCACGGCGCGCTGAATTTAACATGCGGGTATCGCAGTCAAGCCGTTGGAATGCTTTGCGTAACAGTGTTGTCCGGGGCGCGTTATACAGCCCTATCAAGTATTTGGCAGCGCGGCAATTTACCATGCACGGTTTGTGATACAGGGCTTGTAATAAATGCTGCTTGTAAAGGTATCAGATGACTAAAACAGAAAATTTTGCCAAGGTTGAGGTTGGCTCACAGCAAGAGCTACGCGAATGGTTGCTAGCTAACCACACCCAAGCTGAAAGTGTGTGGATTGTAACCTACAAAAAGCATATGGGTGACAAATACGTCTCTGTTGGTGACATTTTGGATGAGGTGTTGTGCTTTGGCTGGATTGATGGCATCCGCCGAAAGCTGGACGCTGATCGCACGATGCAGCTTATTAGCCCGCGTAAGTCGCAGCACTGGGCAAAAACGTATAAAGATAGAGCGGCGCGGCTCGAGCAAGCAGGCCGCATGCACCCTGTTGGCCGCCGAGCCATCGAAGACTCCAAAGCTAACGGCCTATGGAACTTCATGGACGACGTTGATGCGCTCATTAAGCCAGATGACCTTACCACCGCGCTAGAAGCCCACCCACCAGCACTCACCAACTTTGACAACTTTCCACCTGCCAGTAAGCGCTTTGTATTGCGTTGGATTAAGCTTGCCAAGACGCCTAAAACACGTGCCAAGCGGATTGAGAAGACGGCGTCACTAGCTGCAGAGAATAAGCGGATACCGGGGAGTTAATATGGCTCAGAATAATATGTTTACTCATAGTAAGTTCCTGAATGTTCAAGCCAGGGTGGTCATTCCTCGCCTTATTTTCAACCTGATTCCTGTTATGGGCATCTTAGTTTTGGGGTGGGATGTATTTGCTGTAATCGTGCTCTACTGGTTAGACAGTGCGCTCATTATTGTTTTCAACGCATTGAAAATGCTATTTGCTCAAGTAGACGACACAGATAGGATTAGTGGTATGTTCGGCTCTATCTTTATTTACGGTTGGGGCTGGATTTTCGTTGGCATGGCTATGGCTTCAATTTTCTCAGCGGCCGAAACAGGTAGCACAGACGGAATGATTCTCTACTTTGCAGGTAGTGTAAGCACATTAATTCATAACTCTGGCTGGGTATTTTTAGGGTCATTGCTGAGTCACATAGTATCCTTTATATTCTTTTTCTTAAATACTGAATTTAAAAATGTAAGTGTGGATTACTTGATGTTTGTGCCCTGGGGACGCCTCATGATGATGTTTATGGCAATTATGATTGGTGCGGGCATGGTTTACTTTGGCGATGGGGAGACTGTAACATTGATAGTGCTTTTGGTCCTTAAAACGGCTTTTGAAATAATTCTTGAGACTATCATGAACGCTTTACGTACATCCTCCAAATCTAAAGCATTAGGTGCTTAAACTGCTCAAATATTTGGTGCCACCTCAAAACTTGATGTTGTTTGTTAGGTAAGATGCCTTATGACAACCTCGTCACCATCTACTTTTGAGTCAGCAGCCACATCAGTACATCCGTTTACCGTTTTGTTTGATGACCGTGATGTAGAGGTTGCTGATAGCCTCGAGCTTCCCCCAAACCTCCAACAAACTTACGGCAGTCCGTGGCGCATTCCAGCAAATACGCGCTATTGCTACGCTAACTTTGCCTTATCTAGGGATGGCCGCATTTCGTACAACGAACCCAACCACATGGGCGGCGGCGATGTAAGCGGCTTTAACCGCCATGACCAGTGGCTCATGGGACTTCTGCGGGCGCGGGCAGACGCCGTGATTATGGGCGACCGCACCCTACAGATTGAACCCGAACATCTGTGGACAAGCGGGTATATTTTTCCAGATGATGCTGACCGTTTTGCTGCACTGCGTGAACGGGAAGGCCGCAAGGCTACGCCACTCGCGGTATTTTTATCGCTCACAGGGGATATTTTGCCAACGGCACACACCTTTCAACAGGCTGACATTTCTATTTTGATTGCCACAACCAAAGAGGGTGAAGCACGTGCAAACGCGCAACTAACAGGGCACGTAAAAGCTCGCGTTGAGGTTATGAACTTAGAAAATGAAGATGCTAGCAGTGTGGATTTGCCAAAGTTGATGGAGGTGCTCGAGCACGACTACAACGTGTTCACCAGTCTTTGCGAAGGTGGCCCACGTGCCTATGCATCCATGATTGCTGCCGGGCTCATTAACGATGAGTTTTTGGCGTTGTGTCCAACAGTGATTGGCAGCAGCCCTGACAAACCTCGCCCTGGACTTATTGAAGGCGTAAGTTTTTCAGCGGGAAGTGCACCTCAGTCGCAACCGCTGAGTTTACATAAGGCAGGACATTACATGTTTTTGCGGTCGAGGTATATCTACACTTAAAACCGTTGACCTGAATTTTAATGCGAATTTAGGAAAAGGTATTATCTTTCAAGGAGCAATGGTCTTGTCCATAAGTAGGACGGATATGCTATCTCTGAGGCAGCATACTCTTTGCTCGAGAATTTAAGAAGGTGATGACGTTCCATGATAAATATGCAATTAAAACAGGACCTGGAAGCAGTTGTAGGTAAAAACGGTTTGTTTACCGAAGGCAAACCACTTCAGGTCATGTCGAAAGACCACTACTGGTTTTCGCCTGTATTAAAAGCGCAGTTAGATGACAAACTAGCAGATGCCATTGTGGCACCACGGACGACGGAGCAGTTGCTCGAGGTTGTCAAGCTTGCCGTTAAACACAGCGTGCCCATCACCATGCGTGGTAGTGGCACAGGCAACTACGGTCAGGGCGTGCCTTTGCGTGGTGGCCTGGTGCTCAGCACGCACCTACTCAAAGAAATTTTAGAACTCACGCCGGATTATGCACATGTGCAAGCGGGCGTCAAACTTGGCACCATTGAGCGGGAAGCGCGCCCTATTGGTGGTGAGTTACGCATGTACCCTAGCACCTACGCCACGGCGACGGCAGGTGGTTTTTTGGCGGGTGGGTCAGGCGGCATTGGGTCGATTACCTGGGGTTCGCTTTGGGATGAGGGTAATGTTCTGGGTGCAACGGTTGTGACAGTTGAAGACAATCCTCGAGTCCTCAACATCAGCGACCCGGATGCGTTGTTAGGGGTGATTCACTCTTGCGGCGTAACTGGTATTATCAGCGAACTTACCTTAGCGCTCGCGCCCGCCATGCCTTGGGCACAGTACGTAGCGGCATTTGACGACCTCACCCAGGCACTTGACTTTGGACACGCGCTAGCCGCAGATACCAG
>CAZMCW010000040.1:18828-20145 GCA_964564405.1 uncultured bacterium | reverse complement strand
GATTTAGCGACTTTACCGCCGCCTTTGGCGCTGCATTTACTGGCGACTGTGACTACGCTTGTTTACCTGTAGAAAATAGCTGGGCGGGGTCGATTAATCAAACATACGACCTGCTAACCGATTCAGAACTACACGTCGTGGGCGAGCAAGTTGTGCGAGTACATCACAATTTGTTGGTCAAACCGGGCATGCAACTTGTGGACATTAAACGGGTCTACAGCCACCCCCAAGCGCTGGCCCAGTGCCGCAGTTTTATTGTCCGGCACGAGCTCGAGGCTGTTAGCGATTTTGACACAGCGGGTGCTGCCAAAGTTCTAGCTGAAAATGGAGATGCTAGCAGTGCCGTGATTGCCAGCAAACGTGCGGGTGAAATTTACGGATTAGAAATGCTTGCTGAGCACATTGAGGACTTTGAGCACAACTTTACGCGCTTTTTTATACTGGGTTACGGCGAAGCTGACCGTACAGAAGCGCGACAAAAATCTAGCTTAGTAATTGCCACTCGGCACCGTCCAGGGGATTTAGTGTCGTGCCTCGAGCTATTTCCTCAAAACGGGATTAACATGACCAAGCTCGAGTCCCGCCCCCGCCGCGATAAACCGTGGACTTACTTGTTTTATGTAGATATTGAAGGTCATATCGACGAACCCAACGTACAAGCTGCGTTAACAGGACTTATGCGCCGCGCGGCCTACGTTAAGTTTTTAGGCTCTTACGAAGCTGCACCTGCTGTGGTTGATCCTATGTTGTCGATTGTGAACGATACGTTTAACAGCGTTTAAGCTACCTGCTTGATCTTTCAGAGAGCAAATCCCAGACAGTAAAACCGCGCGAGGCCTTATCAACAAGGCCTCGCGCGGTTTAAATATATCTCAGTAAATCTTTACTAATAGCGTCTCCACGAGTAACTGCTACAGGCAGTTGCGCGTGCAACCTAGGGGAGTAGAAATCGACCCACTCAGGGTGGGGAAACCAATTCTGGAACTGCTATAACTGACGTTAAGGGCTGTCGCTTTTACTAACTGACGTTAAGGGCTATCGCTTTCACTATCTTCTGATTCGCCTTCTTCGTCTGCTGCATCAGATTCGTTAGTTGTATCTTCCATGCTGTCCTCAGACGATTCCATAGCGTCTGTGCTGTCATCGGTCATACTGTCGTCCTCGGAAGCATCTTCTTCAGAAGTATCCTCTTCCGACATGTCTTCTTCGGACACATCTGTGCTTTCGTCCATGCTGCCTTCGGTATCTTCGCTATTTTCCATGTCTTCACCCGTATCTTCCATAACTTCGGGTTCAGGTAGGGTTAGCTCGCCGAGG
>CAZMCW010000040.1:0-18818 GCA_964564405.1 uncultured bacterium | reverse complement strand
AATTTCTACCTCAGCGTCATCACGCAAGCTTTGGATGGTGTCGTCTAGCACTTCACCCCGAAGTTGCTGGCGGATGTTTTCTTCGACTTGCTCGAGCGGTGCTACCGTGGCATCACTGCGTTCATAGACTAGAATCACGTGAAACCCAAACTGTGTTTCAACTGGGCCCACGACCTCGTCAACCTCAGCAGAAAATGCTGCGTCATTAAACGCAGGCACGGTTTGTCCAGGGGTAAGGCAACCTAGGTCGCCGCCGCGCGGACCGCTTGGACCGGTGCTGCGCTCTTCGGCAAGCGCTGCAAAGTCAGCGCCGCCGTCGAGTTCGCTCACAACATCGTTAGCATCCTCTTCGGTTTCTAACAAAATGTGCCGCGTGCAAGCTTGCTCGGGTTGTTGGAAGTTGGCTTGGTTGGCGTCGTAATAAGCTTGGACGTCTTCTTCGCTGATCTCGAGGTTGGCTTCAATGTCTGTAACAATAAGGCGGATGGTTTCGTTTTCACGAATTAAGCGGCGCAACTGATCTTCGTTGGTAAAACCTGCTTCAGCCAGAAGTTGCTCGTATTCTTCGCGGCTCTCAAACCCGTCAATAATGGTTTGCAGTTGGGCGTCAACTTCCTCATCTGAAAAGGTCAGTCCGCGGGTGTCAGCCTCGCTAAGGAGCACAAGTTCCGTGGCAAGTTGGTCAAGGTAAGTTGGCCGCAAGCTGATGAGCTGGTCGAACATGTCTTCAGTTAGGTCCATACCTTGCTGCGCAGCAATATTACGTGCGGTGAGTAAAAAGCGCTCATCAAATTCGGCGAGGCTCATCGTTTGATCGCCAAAGCTAATGACAACAACATCCTCAGCAGGGGTTTCAGTAGCATCACTAGCATCATCTTGAGCTAGTGCTAGAGGAGCTAGCGTAGCTATTAACAAAAATATTAGAGTAAGCAAACGGTTAGAATGTAAACGCATGGGTATCCTTCCTAGCGGAGGTGAGTTTCACCAAAAATTGTATCGAGTGTCTCACAAAGACGTTCGTGGAAAATTGTTAGGGTAGACACGGTCAAATCTTACACGGTTAGATCTTAAAGAGAGCCTCACAGAGGGTAACACAAATGATCCCAAAACAACGCTTTGAAACCTTACGAAACATGCTTAAGACCTTGCTGAGAAAATCCTCAAGACACTGTGAACACAACTTGTAGCACTTATTAAAACCATGTGCTGGTCGTTATTTGTAAAGATCGTGGATGCTAGCATAGATCCTCTAATGCAGCTATTTAGATTTACATCACCTAGTTCACCAAGGCTTAAGCCTATAGTGTAAGCACCATGAAACGGCTACTTCTATCTGTGTTGATTGTGTTGTCATTGGGGACGGTTGCGCTTGGGTACATGTACTTTAACCAACCGCAACAAGAAATTAGGGGTACAGCGCTCGATAACCCGCACTACGTTGGGGACGTAGCGCTTGTCAACAGCCAACTTGGCAATGTGAGCTTAGACCGCTGGCAAGGTCAAACGACGTTGGTCTTTTTTGGCTTTACACGCTGCCCAGATGTTTGCCCAGCCACCATGGCCCGGTTAGCGTCTATTTATGACCAGCTCGAGTCACCCGACGACGTGCAAGTGGTCATGATTACGGTTGACCCTATGTACGACACACCAGAAATTGTTGATCAATACGCATCTGCGTTTCACGAAGAGTTTGTGGGTTTAGGGGGCACGTCACAAACTATTGCTGAAGCTGCTCGAGCTTTTTTTATTGGCTACCAAGACGTAGGCAATGGACTTCTGAGCCACACCGACGTGATCGCAATTTTAGACAAAGAGGCTAACTTGCGTTTTGTATACGGGCAAGACAAATTGCGCTATTTGCAAGATGACCTTGCTAGCGTACTTGCTATGCGTGACTTTTAAGATTGTATAGCGTTTCCACGAGTCACTGCCATAGGTAGTTGCGCGTGCGACCTAGGGGAGTAGAAATCAACCCACTCAGTGTGTGGGAACCAATCCTGGAACTGCTATATGTATACAAGTTGCTTCTCGAGTGCTCAAAGAGATGTCAAGGTAATATAAAGCTGATGTCATCAGTGACCTACTTTCGAGATTAATGTCAGTTTTGTATTAGGGTTGTACCCAGATTAGCGTTTGAGGTGTAAAAGGAAGCTATGAGCGAACGTTACACCAACCTAGGTGACCAAAGCAGCGATCAGGATGCTATGTTGAGTAAGTCTACTCAGTTACTAGCGGCCTACGGGTATGAAGCAATTTATGAAACATACGCACACCAACCTCAAGTTACCTGTATTGTTGTTGACGCGCTAACGCATACTGTTTGTGCAGTAAGTGAAACTTGCTACGACCTTTTGCAAGTTACACCCCCAGAGTTGCTTGGTGAACATCTTCAAGACGTAGTAAGTGAAGCGTCTTATGCACGCGTACAAGCTTTGAGTCAAAAGGATACACAAGCTGCTTCATACCCAAGCGCTTCACACTTAAGCCAGTTTGAACTACAACTGACAATCCCACGTGTTGAAACGTTAGACAAAGACAAATTACCATTACGTGAAGTGGCGTGTACACTTCATCACGTAGTTGGTAACCACATAGTTAGTCAACACAGGGTTAGTAAAAACATGCACGATAGCAACACGGCCTCACCTGGAGGTTGTAACGCTAGCTCGAGCCAACTACCTAAAACAGCTGAGACAGACGTAATTGTGTTGGCGCTCGAGCCAGTAACAACTGCAGTAGCACCTATTGTTGAATTACAAAGTCACCTTAACTACGTATCTTCTGCTACAAATTCAGCACAGTTGTACACGCGTGTCGTTGAGGTTGTATCTTCGTTACTCGGCTACGATCAAGTTGTGCTCTGTCAATTTACTAGTACTCAAGGTGACGGTGTTGTAGGACCCAACCAGAACTCAAGCATGTTGCGAGCAGGTGCTTTGTCCTATGAAGTCGTTGCTGAGTGTAGGGCGGCGGCTATACCACAATCAAGTGCTTGGTTAGGGCACATTAGTACATTTGACGCAGGTGAGCTGTCACAAAGGTGTAGCCACATTGTGAGTGTTAGTAGTTGTGATGATCAAGCCGTGCGACTTGTCACTAAGCAGCCTGACATCTCCCCTCAACTTGAGGGGGCTCAAGTGAGTTTAGCTAACCTAACCTTAAAAGCACCTTCTCAACGCATGCAAGACGCCATGCAAGACGCAAGCATTCAAGCGGCCTTGGCAAGCCCCTTAATTATTGCTGGACGCGTTTGGGGACTTATTATTTGCCAGCACGCTAAACCGCGTTACGCTACCCTAGAGATGCGTGCGCTCATAAGCATGATAAGTGATATTGCCGCATTACTTATTGCTGAATACCGTCATACGGCGTCGTATCAAGCGCGGGTGAGCCAACCCAAGTTGTTGCAGCATTTGACCCGCGAGCTTTTGCAACATGCTAATCCGCAGCAACTTTTGACCGAACAGACCCAATTGTTGCTCGAGCTTGTGCATGCAGATGGGGTAGCGTTTTGTTTGGACGATGAAAATATTGTCGCTGCAGGCAGCACACCCGATGCTGATGTACTCGCTGTAATGCGGCAAAGTTTGCACATGACACTGCCTGACCCAACGGTGAGTCACACAGGCATAGATGCAGTTAATACCCAAATGATCTGCAGTCATACCTTAACTAGCGACTTTCCTGAATTTACTCACGACAACGCGTGTCGGGGCATGTTGTATGTACCTATTATTTATGCACAAACGAGTGGCTTACATACAACCTCCCAGACAATTGCAGCCCAAGGGCGGCATCACTTTGTTATTTGGTTTAGAGATGGTGCAGACCAGCAAGCTACAGACCAGCAGGTTTACAGTGAGCAAGATAAAATAGTGCCAGTCCCCTCACCCAAGCTAACTGCTAGACCTTGGCGAGAAGGTGATGTAAGTGCTGCTTTGGAGTTGCGCCATGTTATTGCTGCATCACTGCTTAGGCACGCTGAAACGCGGCTCTCTGAACTGCGCAGGCGCAGCGAACAAGTTCGTGAGTCAAGTATGGCTAGAAGTGAGTTTTTGTCGCGGGTTAGCCATGAACTTCGTACCCCGCTCAATGCAATTTTAGGCTTTGCCCAAGTGTTGAGCATGCGGCAACTTAGTGACGCGCAAGCACGCGGTGTCAAACGTATTTTAGAAGCCGGTAGGCATTTGCTCAACTTAGTTGATGAAGTTCTCGATATCTCGCGGGTAGACGCGGGTCATTTACATTTGTCACTCGAGACGTTTTCGCTTTGGGAAGTGGTACTAGCGAGCATGGACATTGTGCAACCGCTTGCTGCTGACAAGCGCATTAGCCTAGAGTGTTCCGTTTCCGAATATTACACGCCGTTTGTTACTGCAGACCCGCAACGTCTAAAGCAGGTGATTATTAACCTCTTAGCCAACGCCATCAAATACAACAAAGACGACGGCCGCGTTACTGCGTCGTTTGTTGCTGAAGATGAAGACCATGTACGTCTTAGCATTGAGGACACGGGTATTGGTATTGCCGACGACAAGATGTCGCGGTTGTTTTCTCCGTTTGACCGGTTGGATATTGAACAGTCAAGTAGTGTTGCTGGCACCGGTTTGGGGCTTACCTTGTCTAAAAGTTTGGTTGAGGCTATGGGCGGTAATATTGGGGCGAGTAGTATCCTTGGAGAGGGAACTATTTTTTGGGTCACCTTGCCACTAGCTCAACTTGAAACGGCTAACGCGCCCCTAACATCAGCTCGGGCTAGCCGTAGAGTGCCAACTAGTGCGCGCCGCAAAGTTGTTGTGCTTTACATGGAAGACAATCCATCTGACCTTGACTTTGTGCAGTATCAACTGGGCGATTACCGTGGTGTACAACTACTGACTAGCGCTAAGGGCGAAGAGGGTATCACAAAAGCATTGCAATACCAACCAGATGTGATTGTTGTTGACCAGTTTTTACCCGATATGGACAGTAGCGATGTGGTCAAAATTTTGCGCAGCCACGTTACCATGAAGCACGTGGCAGTTGTGGGTTTGCGCAGTCCTGGTGAGAATGCAGATAGCTTGCTCGAGGCAGGTGCGACCATGCTTATTGACAAACCGCTCGAGCTCCAACTTTTACTTGCAAAATTAGACGAACACGCACATGCTCAAAAAAGTTCATCTTAAGTTGGCCTTGATTCATCGACTGATTGAGGCGCATACGGACATCCAGCAACTTTGTCTGCAGAAGTAATATCCTCAGACTTACTTACTTGAAACGTAAGTAGGACTTACGCAGTCGGCAGCTTAAATTATGTGATGGATGTATTCAGAAATATCGCTGGGGTACTTAAAAGATGTGTCGCTAAGGTGTATTCATCCTCTAACAGGTAGCCCCTAACAAGATAGACATTATTAGATATTGGCAAGGCTGCTAACCAAGTAGATATTATCTACTGCTTATGTCAAGATTGTTGAACATAACCTTAGATTTTCTCTTGTTTGAGGCTTGGGATAAATAGTTCTTGATTATGTTGACATCATACGATGTACGCTTTGTAAAAATACGCTACACTCTCTTCAAGGAGAGACAACATGAATATTGGCGTTCCTAAGGAAGTCAAACCGCATGAGTATCGTGTGGCAGCCTCACCTAGTATGGTGGGCGCGTTGGTGCGTGCAGGTCATAGGGTCGTGGTTGAAACGCAAGCTGGCGTGGGTAGTGGTTTTGAGGATGATGACTATGTGGCTAGGGGCGGTACCATCGTGGCTACTGCTCAAGACGCGTGGTCACAGCAGATGGTACTGAAAGTCAAAGAGCCAGTTGCCCAAGAATATGGGGTTTTACGCGCTGACCAACTACTTTTTACCTACTTGCACCTGGCTGCAGATGAACCCCTCACCCAAGCGTTGTTAGCAGCAGGGACAACGGCGGTTGCTTATGAAACCGTCCAACTAGCGGACGGCCGCTTGCCACTTCTAACCCCCATGAGCGAAGTGGCTGGACGTATGGCACCCCAAGTGGGTGCACATTATTTAGGTAAATTTTTAGGCGGTCGTGGCGTGCTACTTGCCGGTGTACCAGGCGTCATAGCAGGTACGGTTGTTGTTTTAGGGGGCGGGGTAGTAGGCACCAACGCCGCCAAAATAGCCTTGGGTCTAGGTGCGCGGGTAATTATTTTGGACGTGAGTTACGCCCGCTTGCAATACTTAGATGATATTTTTGGCCCGCGTATTCAGACACTTATGAGTAACCCCGCCAATATTGCCGAGGTGATTCAAGACGCTGATCTACTGATTGGGTCGGTTCTTATTCCAGGCGCAAGAGCGCCCCATTTAGTGACTCGAGACATGCTTGCTAGCATGAAACCGGGCAGTGTCATTGTGGACGTAGCTGTTGACCAAGGCGGCTGTATTGAAACTAGCAAACCCACCACGCATGACGATCCTACCTATATTGTGGACGGGATTGTGCATTATGGTGTCGCCAATATGCCGGGGGCTGTTCCCAACACCAGTACAAACGCGTTAGCAAGTCAGACATTGCGCTACGTTCTAGCGTTAGCACAAGACCCTAAGTGTGCGTTTTATAAGCACGCTGAACTACGTAAAGGGTTGAACACAACGTCTGGCACATTAACGTGTGATGCTGTGGGGCAGGCGTTTGGGTTCGAGACAAGCTCACCTGAACAGGCGCTTAACCTCTAAAAGCTTGCACGTTATTAGCTTGGGCTCGAGGCTTGTTAGACCAACCTACCATGTGAGATAATTAACGGTACAAATCTTTGAGGCACCCCTAAAGGAGGATAAGCAATGAAACGAGTCTGGCGTATTGGTGTACTGCTAGGGCTACTTAGCTGCATAGTCTGGAGCAGTGCCCAAGATGACGAATTGGTCATTGCGTTTCAAGGTGGGGCAGTGACTATTGACCCACACGGACGCAACGAAACAACCACCCTTGGCTGGCAGCGGCACATTTTTGAACCACTCACCTTTTTTGCGCCAGACGGCTCGCTTATTCCCGTGCTAGCAACCGGTTGGGAAAACATTGACGACCTCACCTGGCACGTAGACATTCGCAGTGGTGTTCTCTTTCACGATGGCACGACCATGACACCAGAAGACGTGGTGTTTTCGATGATTCGGGCAGCCCAAGACCCCAATTCACAAATGCGCGGGGGCATTGGGCAAGTTGCTGAGGCGAACGTGCTAGACGAAGATACTATTGAAGTTATTACCAATTCGCCAGACCCACTTTTGCCGCGCAACTTAGAGCGTGTTGCCGTCATCCCCAAAGCGTTGTTTGAAGCCCAAGGGGTCGATACATTTTTGCAAAACCCCATTGGCACAGGACCTTACACATACGTGAGTTGGCTCACGGGCGATAACTTGGTGCTCGAGGCTTTTCCCAACTACTGGGGTGAGCAACCAGACTTCCAAAACGTGCGCTTAGTGAACATCCCCAACGGCGCAACTCGAGTGGCTGCCCTCCTGTCAGGTGAGGTGGACATTGCTGAAAAAGTGCTACCGCAAGATTTTGAACGCGTGAACAACAGTGGCGTGGCCACCATCAGCCAAACGCCAGGGCAACGCGTCATTTACTTAACGATGGACTACGGGCGGGAGGTTAGTTCAGCTGGCATGGCCGAAGGTGAACCCAACCCGTTTATTGACCCCCGCGTGCGCCAAGCGGTGTATCAAGCTATCAACGTAGATGCCATTGTAAGCCGGGTCATGGGCGGGGCGGCAACGGTTGCCAGCCAGTTTGATCCTGTTACCAACGAAGGCTACAACCCTAGTATTGAACGCCTCCCTTACGATGTTGAAGCAGCTAGGGCCCTATTGGAAGAAGCTGGCGTCGAAACGCCTGTGCGTTTGCGTTTAGATGCCCCCAATGACCGCTACCTTAACGATGCGCTCATTGCCCAAGCTGTCGCTGGCATGCTAGCTGATATTGGTTTTGAGATAGAGGTAAACACGACACCTAGGGCTGTCTTTTTTCCGCAGCTCAACGACTATGACTTCACTATGTTCTTAGCGGGCTGGGGCTCGTCAAACACGGTGCAAAGCATGCGCAACCTCATGCACACGCGCGACGAAGAAGCAGGTCTAGGTGGTTCCAACCGGATTCGCCACGGCAACCCCGAGGTAGACGCGCTCATTGCCGCTGCCGGATCAGCCTTTGACCCAGCTGAACGCCAGCAGATTTTGTGGAACGCTTTAGAACTAGCCCAACAACAAGGCTTTGCCTATATTCCTTTGCACTACGAAAACGTGATTGCTGGGGTTAGTAACGACGTTGACTATAGAGCGCGTTACAACGAATACATCTTTGCAGCTGAGGTGTCGCGTAAGTAGGTCGTGTCAGCATGTAAGTTTTTAAGTTGATGTGATTGGTAGGTGCTGCCTCGAGCTATTTTATGAACGGATGTGCTCGAGGCAGTGGCTTATCAACCCACGTTACCAAGAGCTGCAAAGAGACGCTGTGAAAGGAGGCCATGAGCACTTTTTTGATTAAACGACTGTTCCAAGCTGTACTTGCTGTCTGGATTGTCGTGACCTTGGTGTTTATCTTGTTACAAGTTGCTGGTAATCCCATTGACGTACTTGCACCAGACGATATGACACAACTTCAGCGGCAAGATTTAGCGCGCTCACTTGGGCTTGACCAACCTTTGCACATCCAGTATGGGCGCTTTTTAACTAATCTTGTCCAAGGTGACTTAGGCATTTCTTATTTTTCGCGGCAGCCGGCTATGGGCTTGGTGCTCGAGCGTTTCCCCGCAACCCTCAGACTCATTTTGGTAGCGCTTGCTATGGCGCTTACCTTGGGCATTCCGTTGGGTGTCTGGGCAGCTGTCAACGCAGGTGGGCCTTTGGATTCAGCACTGCGGTTTATGTCGGTCATTGGTATTTCTGCACCTACGTTTTGGATTGGTATTTTGTTCATTTTGGTGTTTAGCGTGCAGCTCGAGTGGCTACCTTCAAGTGGTAACGCCAGTTGGCAGCACTACATCCTGCCTGGGTTTACGCTAGCACTTTACCGCATTGCCTTTTTTACCCGTATGGTGCGGTCGTCTATGTTGGACGTTTTGTCACAGGACTTTGTGCGTACAGGTCGTTCCAAGGGTCTTAGTGAGCGTTTGGTAACCTACAAACACGCGTTTCGTAACGCACTGGTGCCAGTAATTACCATTGTGGGCTTGCAGTTTGGCAGCTTGCTGTCTGGTGCGGTTGTCACCGAAACTATTTTTGCGTGGCCCGGCATGAACCGTTTGGTACTTACGGCCATGTACAACCTCGATTACCCCATCATTTTGTCGTTTGCAGTTATCGTGGCGCTTTTATTTGCAGGCATCAATTTAATTGTAGATGTCCTTTACGGGCTCATCGACCCACGGGTGCGCTATGGCTAGTATTTCTTCACAAGCTGCCGTACAGCAAACAGTATCTGCACGTAAGCGTGTCATCCGCTGGCGTAACTTACCATGGCCGTCTATTCTTGTGCTCCTAAGCTTGGTTTTGGTTGCCATCTTTGCGCCGCTTATTTCACCTCACAATCCGCGTGAACAAGACATCCTCTTACAATTTGCGCGCCCATTTTGGCGGACCACGGGCACAGCAGGTTTTCCACCTGAAACCGGCTATTGGCTCGGTACAGACGACCTCGGTAGGGACATTCTTTCCAATATCATCTACGGTTTGCGCATTAGTTTGCTGGTGGGCTTTGTGGCTGTGACCATTAGTTTAGTGATTGGTACGCCGGTGGGGCTAATAGCGGGGTTTCGGCGTGGCCGGACAGATGACATCATCATGCGGCTAGTAGATATTCAACTGGCGCTCCCCACTATTTTGATTGCGCTGGGCGTTTTAGCTGTTTGGGGATCAGGTTTGTGGAAGGTCATTTTAGTCATTGGCATTGTCGGTTGGGCAAATTATGCCCGTTTAGTCCGTGGGTCGGTACTAATCGAGCGGGAAAAAGACTATGTCACCTCAGCGCAAGCGTTGGGAACGGCGGTACCACGCACGTTATTTGTGCATATTTTGCCAAATGTCTTAAACGCCTTGCTGGTACAAATTTCGGTTGATGTTCCAAGGGTGATTTTGCTCGAGGCTACCCTCTCGTTCTTAGGACTTGGTGTCTCCATCACTACACCGTCGCTAGGACTCATGGTGGCACGCGGTTACGAGCGCTTGTTTAGTGGTGTCTGGTGGACGTCGGTGTTGCCCGGTGTTGGGCTCATGATCTTGGTGTTGTCCATCAACTTACTTGGCGACTGGCTCCGTGACACCCTCGACCCACGCAAACTCAATGCATGACCTCTTTTTACAGAGTGCTTGCCAAGAAATTGTATAGCACAAGGATCAACTTGAATCACGACTATCAGGGTTGATGTAGATGCCATCAATCTTAGTTATGACACAATTTGATAACTCAAAAAGCCGTTTGTTGTGTAGGTAATAAAGTTCGTTCGCATATTAGTAATGGGACAAGTTGTCTTTGTGATACTTCACTTATTTGACTCGTGTAGTTTGCGACTGAAGTAGCACCATCAACTTATACTACCCCGAAAGAATAATGTCATAGACTACATTGTATGAGGGTACGCTCTCACGAGCGATTTAAGTATCACTTCGTGACACTTAAACCTCACTTTAGTATTAGAACAAAGATGTCATCAAACGCGAAGGAGTTAGACATGTCAGAACTATTTAATCAAATTGACGCTAACGTTGAAAACGACAAAGAAACTTTACTCAACGTCAGTCACACCCTACACGACAACCCAGAAATCCGCTACGAAGAAGTCAAAGCAGCCGGGTGGTTAACCGACGTACTACGTGAACGCGGCTTTGAAGTGCAAAAAGGCTATGGCAGTTTGCCAACGGCGTTTGTAGCGACCATGCCTGGTAAAGCGGAGGGCCCCAACGTAGCAGTTATGTGTGAATATGACGCACTCGAGGGACTTGGTCACGCGTGTGGCCACAACGTCATTGCTACTATGGGGTTGGGTGCTGGTTTAGCTTTAGCACCGTTGATGAATGATTTGCCCGGTACGCTCACTGTTTTAGGCACACCTGCTGAAGAGGGTGGCGGCGGCAAGGTGACAATGCTCGAGGAAGGCGCGTTCAAAGATGTTGACGCCGCCATGATGATTCACCCCTCGTTTTACAATTCCATAGGTAAACCCTCGCTGGCACGGGTTGCTTGGCACGTGAGTTACGAAGGTGTTCCTGCCCATGCGGCGGGTTCGCCGCATTTAGGTGTAAACGCACTTGATGCGATTCGTTTAGCCTTTAACGGCATGGACGCTATGCGCCAACAAGTCACCCCAGACACGCGCTACCACGCTATCATCGATCATGGGGGAGACGCTGCTAACATCATCCCTAAAGCGGCTTCGCTCAAAATTTATATTCGTGCGGCGGATAAAAACTACCTCTATGACACGCTCGTTCCCAGAATGCGCAACATTTTTGAGGGTGCGGCGCTCATGACGGGCACAACCGTGACGATTAACGACCTTGCGCGTCCTTATGAAAATATCATTGTCAACGAAACCCTAGCTGCGCGTTTCAAAGCGCACGCTGAGCGGATTGGGCGTGAGATACCGCCACACACGAACAGCGGCACCGGCTCAACGGATGCCGGCAATGTGTCCCAAGTGTTACCTACCTTGCACGCCTATTTACAAATTGACGACAGCGCCCGCCCGCACACGGCTGAGTTTGCCACCGCTGCTAAAAGTTCACTAGGCGATCAAACTGTGTTAGATGGTGCCAAGGTGATGGCGTCACTAGCGGCTGAACTGCTCACTCAGCCTGAGTTGGTGAGGCAGGCGAAGCAAGAACAAGGCTTTGCTTGAGGGTTACTGACGCTCTCTCTTAAAATTGCTTAGGTAACTTTTAACAATACAGTCGAGTAACATCTACAACTTAACTTCGTACCTCTGCCAGTGACATAGAGCATTTAATGTCACTGGCATTCACATTCCCTGCCTGATGAAAATAGCATTCAACTCAAATCACAAAAAGAAGTTTGCTATCTAGATTTTGTAAGCCCTTACAGAATAAAGTGTGCTCTAAAATTGCCATTAAACCGCATTACTTCTTCTTAAATCTAGAAAAATACCTTGCCAAAAGCCTAAAATTCTTCCTCTTGACAAAAAGATGATGAGTCGTGTAGTCTAAGCCAGTACCAAATTGAAGCGGTTACAAAACGAGTTTGAAGTTTATGGGGCATCAAATTTGCCTCGAGCATGTGTGCTGCTATGTCTTCAGTACAGACGTATTTGTATGTATACCTGAGGATACAAGTGTGATTCGACTCAGAAGTTTAATTTTATGAATCTAAAACCAACCATTGCCGACGTTGCTAAAGAAGCTGGTGTCTCAACCGGTACGGTGAGCCGTGTCATCAATTCAAGAGACGGCGTCAAACAGGGTACGCGCGAAAGCGTATTAGCTGCGATGGAACGCCTCAACTACCGGCCCGACCAAGCTGCTAGGGAGCTTGCCCTAGGCGGACCGCTCCGCGTTGGTTTGCACATTTCGGTGGCAACAAAGCGCCTAACGCCCTTTTTTATATTGTTTTTAGAACACCTCATGATGCAACTGCGGACAGATGGGTATTTGCTCGAGGACATTGCCTCTCAAGACGATGGCATGCCAGCAGATATTTGTGATGCCATGGTGTTGTTTGGCACGCACGAAGATGATCCACGTATTGACTATTTACTACAGCGGGGTGTGCCCACGGTATTACTTGGCGTCGCGCAAGGGGTGCGCTGGGTTGCACCCGATGACTACGGCGGTGGCCGACTGGCGACCGAGCACTTGCTGCGTTTGGGACACCGTAATATTGCCCATGTGAGCGGCTTAATGCATGCACAAGCGTTTTTTAATCGGTACGCAGGGTATCAAGATGCCTTGCAAGATGCCCTTGGAGAGGCAGTTCAGCCGCTCCTTTTAGAAGGGGATGTGAGTAGTCTTGGCGGCTACCGGACAACCCGGCGTGCGCTCGAGGCCGGTGTAAATTTCAGCGCCGTCTTCGCGGCAAGCGATGAACTCGCCCTTGGGGTGATTGGGGCGCTCGAGGACGCTGGTTTACGTGTCCCTACCGATGTTTCTGTGGTTGGCTTTGACGACCTCCCCGAAATTGGTAAAGGGCTTACAACCGTTCGCCAAGACCTGCGCGAAATTGCCAGTACGACCGTCAAACTTTTAAAAGAAGCCTTGTCAGGGGCTGCTGTGCGCAGTCAACTTATGCCTGTACGCCTTGTTGTGCGTGGGACAACGACCCGAAGGAGGTGATGGATTGGTAGCAATCTCAAATGTTTATCTTGGTTGTTTTTCTTAAGAAGAAAGCGACCATAGCAACCAGACTAGAAAATTGATAGCTAGCGAGGTTTTAAGCCTCACTTAAGTTTATAAACACTCAGTTTTACAAAACTCGGTTTTACAAAACTTAGTTTTACAGAGGGGGAAAAGAATGAAGCGGTTACTTAGTTGTATTTTTGTGATGATTATGGCAACGAGCGCGCTTGCGCAAACCACCATTCGCATTATGGGCTACGGCGGCGAAGACCCGCGCATTGTGGCCCGTATTTTGAATGAGGGTATTGCCGACGATTTGGCAAGTATGGATATTACTGTGCAATACGAGCCGCTCGAGGGCGACTACAACGCGGCGCTTACCAACGCCCTGTCGGCAGGTACAGCGGCTGACCTTGTCTATATTCCTGACTCAACCGCGCCCGGCATTATTGCGAGTGGGCAAATTTTGCCCTTAGACGGACTAGTTGATCCCGAGCCATTTATTGACAGTTTGATTGATGTTTACACAGTCGAAGGTCAACTTTACGGCATCCCCAAAGACTTTAATAGCTTGGCGCTGTTTTACAACAAAGACCTCTTTGATGAAGCTGAGGTGGACTACCCAGATGCCGACGACACTTGGGCCGACTTTGCCCAAAAAGTCCGTGATGTTGCCGACCTAGACGATGAAGTCTACGGTGTGTGCTTCCCAGCGACCTTTGACCGCTTTGGCGCGTTTGCGTTTGGGACGGGCTGGAACACCTTTGATGACGCTGGTAGTAGCGACTTGCTCGACGCTCGTTTTGAAGAAGCCGTGAGCTGGTACACGGGGTTAGTTGCAGACGAAGCTGCCGTGCAACCTTCCGACATTGGTGCAGGCTGGACCGGCGACTGCTTAGCGACAGATAACGTGGGCATTGCCATTGAAGGTGCTTGGATTTTGGGATTCTTGCGCGACGTTGCGCCCAACTTGCAGTTTGGCACCGCGCCTATGCCACTTGGGCCGTCTGGTGAGCGGGGTAACTTGCTGTTTACAGTGGCGTGGGGTGTGAACGCCAACTCGGAAAACCAAGAAGAAGCGTTGGCCGTGCTCGAGCTGCTTGTCAGTGAAAAAGTGCAACAGTTTGTCCTTGAAAACGGCCTCGCCCTACCCAGCCGTGAAGCTTTAGCTGAAAACGCCTACTTTGAAGCGGGCACACCCGAAGCAGAAGCCAACAAAGTTGTGTTCGACGGCGGTTCAGACGGTAACGTGATCGGCTTCCAATTTGGCAGCGTGGGAACCGACTGGATGCAACCAGTGAACGAAGCTCTTTCTGCCGTGATGACTGGCCAAAGTGATGTAAGTGAGGCGCTAAGTGCTGCCCAAGAGCAACTTGTGGCGTTGCTCGAGCGGGCGAGTAACTAGCCTCAATCTCAACCAAGACGTAGCTCGAGCTATCTGCTGACTCATGTTCAAAGAAAGCATGGCTCGAGCCGTCTATGGCATTGTGCAAAAACCATCGTAATGCCATAACCACGTCACCATCTCAACAAGCATTACGAACTTAGTATCCATCAGCATGTGTCATTGATTTGATGCTGATGTCAGGTGATGTTCAACTAGGAGCCTACTTGATATTAGATGCATGATTTTCAAAGCTGTTTGAGGTTAATTCCAACCAGAAATGACCGTTAAGTGCGTTTAGTTCCGCTAGGTGTGTCTAAACTCTAGGCGCATAGCCAAGGAGGTAAGGGGTGAAAGAGCGCAACAGTGAAGCCGTGGCAGCCTACATGTTTTTGCTGCCATTTTTGCTCGTGTTTGGTATCTTTTTTGTGTACGCAACTGTGCGAGCTATTTATTTTAGTTTTACCGACTACGACTTGTTTAACCCGCCAACTTGGGTGGGCTTTCGCAACTACGCCAACTTGTTTAGAGAAGAAAATTTCCGCATTGCCTTACGCAATTCGGTGCTATTTTCGCTAGTTGTGACCGCTGTGCAAACTTTTTTAGCGCTGGTGACAGCAGCAGCGCTCAACACGCGTATTCGCGGCCTCAATATTTTTCGCACGGCGTATTACATTCCCAGTGTTACCAGTAGTGCAGCTATCACGCTTATTTTTATTTGGTTGTTCCAGCGACGCGGCTTGTTTAACTATTTGGCAACCCAATTTCAGCGGTTTTTGCCCCATATCGTCATCTTTTTAATCATTTTGGTTGTGATGCAACTTGTGCAAGTGCTGTGGGAACAGCGGCGTGGCTTTCCCGCCAAATGGTACGACCCAGCGTTGTTTGTGGTTGCGTTTTTGGTGGCAGCTGTAGGCGTTTGGCTTCTTAACGCACTTGGGTTTGTGTCCCCACGCGACGTTGACGTTGTAGATTTTGTCTGGTTGCAAACCCGGCAAGAGGTTGGGTTTGGCTTTTGGGGGTCACTACCTGTGCCTCTGATTGCCATCATGATTCAAAACATCTTTACAACCGTGCCCACGTTTATGCTCATGTTTTTGGCGGCTTTGCAAGATGTACCCAAAAGTTATTACGAAGCAGCGTCTTTAGATGGTGCTAACGCGACTCAACAGTTTTTCCAAATCACTATTCCGTCGGTGCAACCCGTCACGTTTTTGGTGGTCACACTGGGGCTTATTGGTACCTTGCAGATGTTTGACCAAGTGGCCATTTTTGGGGATGCTGCGCCATTACGTTCCATGATTACGCTGGCGTTTTTTGTCTACTGGCGCATGTTTCCCGGCGCGCAAACGCCGGAGGTGGGCTTTGCGGCGGCATCTGCTATGTTTTTAGCGATATTTACGCTGCTCATTGTGCTACTGCAGCGGCGCTTTATTCGTTCGGAGGGGTACTAATGGCTCAAATTAGCGCAACTGTTCCGGGGCGTGACTGGCGGCAAGAGAGGTCGCTCGAGCGGTGGCAAGCACGCCGCCGTTGGGCACGAGCCGGTATTACCTACTGTGTCATGACCTTTTTTGGCATTTTGTTTATTGGCCCGCTACTTTTTGCGACCATTAGCAGCTTGCGTACCAACCCGCTGGACTATCCGCCCAGTTTGCTCATTCCGCAACTTAACCCGCAAAACTGGTCGGCGGCTGCGCGATTGGGTGTGGCAGGTGCCAGTAACAGGCTCTGGGGAGGCTTTGAGCCAGGTGCAAGTGTGCCTTTTGAAATTGATTATTTTGTACCCGAAGGTAGAGACATTATCCCCCCCGAAGTTGTGGTGCCAGCACGCCGTCCTGGGGCGGGTTTAGGGGCGGTGCTCGAGCTGGAGTTTGCAGCCGACTACGCAACTGTCAGCGAGTTGCAAGAAACGCGTCGTGAGGCAGGCACGCTACCACCCGAAGAAGCAGGTGAAGCGCCTAGGGCAGGCACCTTTGTGAGCTACGCGTTCAACATTAACTACGACGTTGCAGGGCCTGATCTTGACCGCCTCCCGCTAGATGTGACCTCTGAAGCGCGTTATGTCTACCTTGGCTCAACGCTGGCAGCAAGTCGCATTGAACGGCGCGGGCGGGTAGCCTCGTTTGACAATGTTGCGCCGGGTGTCTTGGGCTATATTTTCCACAACTACCGCCGTACCATTAACGAAGCACGGTCAATAACTACCGGGCGCAGTTTGTTTTTACGCTGGATGATTAACTCGGGTATTTTTGCGTTTTTTAGGGTTGTTGGTAGCGTCATCATTTCGTCCATGGCGGGCTACGCACTCGCGCGGTTGGTGTTTCCCGGTAAAAGCGTTTTGTTTGTGCTGGTGCTGTTTGCGCAAATGATTCCATTACAAGTCATGTTTATTTCCAACTATTTAGTCTTGCGAGACGGCATTTTTGGCCTCACCAGTTTGTGGGGTGGGGGCAGTTTGCTCAACAGTTTAAGTGGCGTCATTGCGGTGACGCTCTTAAACGCATCCGGTGTATTCATCATGAAGCAGTTTTTTGAAACCATTCCCCGTGAGGTAGAAGAAGCTGCCATGCTCGACGGCACAACTCACTTTCAGCGCTTTTGGCTAGTCGTCATGCCAATGGCCAGGCCGGCCGTGGGTGCGCTTACTATTTTGACCTTTCAAGCCGCTTGGAACGACTTTTTCTGGCCGTTTATTATCCTCACTACGCCAGAAGACATTAAAACGCTCCCAATTGGGTTGTTATCGTTCCAAAATGCCTACGGTGGCGCTGGCGATTGGGGTATTATTTTGGCGGGTGCCATTATGAGTGCGTTACCAATTATCATCATCTTTTTTATCTTCCAAAAGTACTTCTTGGAAGGTGTGTCGTATGGTGGAAGTAAAGAATAAGGTGGTGTCAACCTCATCCCTTAAAGTTGTCTAGGTGCGCGTTACCACACTCAACTCAATAACCGCGATGTGTAACCATGACCATCGCGGTTATTTATGCAATCTATCTGATGTAGTGTGATGTTGCTGCGATGATGTTGTGAGCAATATCAATTAGATGTCTGATTTGGTGAACAACTATCACACTAATGCGTAAGTTGATGATTATGTTGTGGAGCTCGAGCCTCCACCCAAGAAAATAACTCTAACGAGGTACACTCATGAACCTTAGCGAGAACACCGTTCTCAAAGAAAACTACACCTTTTTTGTTGCCAATGCAGATGGCAACACAAGTTCTTCTGAACACGGGTTTTATCACCGGGATACCCGTTTGCTTAAGATCTATGCGTGGGAATTTGGGGCGCAGGTGCATTCACTGGTGCGCCATGCGCCGCGCGCAGATCACTTTTGGGCGCACTATGCAGATGTTGACGACCACGCGCAACATCTAGGTGTACAGCGTCATCTTGCGATTAGCCCGGGCAATTTACAAGACAAAATCGAGGTTCACAATACTAGCCTTGACGTCCAAAGCCTCACCTTGACTTTACACTTAGCAGCAAACTTTGCCGATTTGTTTGAGGTGCGCGGGTGGCACAATATTGACCGCACCTGGGACAGTAAGGTTGGGGAGGCTGGGCTCGAGTTTCACTACACCGCTCAAGATAGACAAACTCTTGATGTGGGCGTCATATTTTCACACCCGCCAAGCTCACTCACCGAGCACGCGGCTAGCTTTACGGTAACGCTAGAAGCCGGTGAACGTTGGCAGCTCAGCGTCACAACTAGCTGTTATGACAGCGGGGAGAACGCAACTACGTCACCTTCATTACCCGACTACCTGACGTGGCGGCACCAGTTTGAGGAGATGGTTTCAGCACTACCTGAACCTCACTACCGCCCGGTGCTCGCCCAAGCTGTAGACGACTTACGCGCACTTGTCTTAGCAACCGATGAGGGCTTGTTCCCAGCGGCTGGCATCCCGTGGTTTGTGGCTGCCTTCGGGCGGGACGCACTCATCACTGCGCTCATGCTGCTACCTGCTAAAACAGAATTTAGCACTCAGTTGGCACTAGGCACCTTGCAACATTTAGCTGCCAAACAAGGCCGCGACTACGATGACTTTCGGGCTGAAGCGCCCGGCAAAATTATGCACGAAGCCCGTTATGGCGAACTGTCACGAATGGGGCAAGTGCCGCACACACG
>CAZMCW010000039.1:15751-20285 GCA_964564405.1 uncultured bacterium | reverse complement strand
AGTCTCACAGTGATTGGTAAAGGTAATAAACAACGTAAAGTCATCTTGAGTGACAATGGCAAAACTGCCTTGTACCAGTGGCTCAAAGAACGTAAGCGTCTGCTTTATGACCTACCCCCCACCGCCGATCGCGAGGCAGTCTGGATTGTGCCGGCAGGTCGTTACCAGGGGAAACGCATGACCGCTGCGGCTGTCCGCAAAATGCTGGCTAAACTGGGAACCCTCGCCAGTTTGCAACAGGGCGTCTACCCCCACTTGCTCAGACACACCTTTGCCACTGAAGCTGTGCGCAGTGGCGCACGCTTACATGCACTCAAAGACGCCTTGGGTCACAGCCGTTTGGACACGACTGGGATTTACCTTCATGCAGACGAAGCTGAACTTGAAGCGATGGCGGCGGTGTTGCCGGATGTGTTGGGTGGACAATAAAAAACCCCGAGGCTCTGCACCGCCGCAAGGACGGGAGAAGAGGAGCTCGAGGACTAGTAGTTTCACCCTAGACCTAAAACATTATTGCGTTGGTCATGTAGATGTAATTGATCAAATAGCAGGTTGCTGTCGAGGTCTTACTTTGATAGCAATTTTGACGATAAAGTAACAATGAACAATAATTGCCACTAGGCTAGTTACTAGCAAACCTAGACGGATGTAGACAGATAATTCCGGAAACTGGTCTAGGATAAGGTCAACACATAGCGCCGTACTTATCGAGATGGCGTATCCACTGCGGAGATGATTGTCCGTGAGGTTAGTTGTGTACAAAAAGTCGCCAAACCTGATCCAGCATTTGAGGATACTTATTGGCAGACGCTTGAGATAACCTAAGATCCTCTTGAAAATATCTTTGATACCCCCGAGAACAAAAAGTAGCATAGTGGCGTCCGAACGTGCTTTAAGCATATCGAACTCTGCCAGCTTTTCTTGAATACAATCTCGGCGTTCATTTGGGGGAACGTCATGTACAGAAAATCTAATGATGATCTCACACAGCTGGAAGAATAAAAATCTTGCTAAGTATAGAAGTCCGTTCTTATTATGTTGTTGTTTCATAAGGGGATCCAGTATTTAGGGAGTGGAAAGTGGCACAAGCTTCAAGCGCCACGCTGCTGTACTTTGCGCTTCCGAAGCTCAGCTCGAGCTCGTGTGATTTCTTGATCCAAAGTGTCTGTGGGTAAATGTTTGTTATAGAGGCTTTCACGCTCAGCTTCAAGATGAGCCAACGTGGTTTCCATAAGCTGAAGTGTGCTTTGGTCGCGGACGGCTTGTAGGTAGGCAAGTTGCTCTTTTTGGTCACTGACACCCTCACGACGCAATGTGATACCGAGTCGAATGGAACCATAAAGTGCCCAAGCCGTAAAGATGAGCTGCTCGAGCTCACTCTTTTCAGAGATAATAATGTCGAAGTCGCCTAGTTGCTCTTTAAGATGATCTGCCCGAGTCCTGCGCCCAGGCACAAAGTAGACTGCTAGTTTGATGATCGTCTCGCAAAATACCGGTATACGAACAAACGCTGGACTAATCAAGATAGCCGCTATTAGTGTCCAAAATAACCATGCGAGGCTGCTCATCATTATCCTGACACTCCAAGTGCAGGTTGGGGTTGAACAGCATGAAGTTGCTGCGTTTCGCGCAATACATCACGTGCGCGTTCGAGTCCTTTGCTCGAGAGTTTGTAGTAACGCCTTGGGCGTCGCCCAGCTTCTTTGGGATCGATATCCTCCCAAGCACTTTTTAGCCAGCCAGCTTTGTCAAACCGCCTTAACATCGGCTGTACGGTGCCATATTTAAGCCCGGTGAGGTCACAGATTTCTAAGCCGTATCGATCGCTTGTAGGTTGATCAAGGAATACTGATAAAACCTTGAGCGTTTGGAGGGTGATTCTCGGTTCATCTCCCATACGTGTAAGTCTATAATGGGGTATATAGAGTTGCGGTATAGTAGACAACATTCTGGAAGAGGTCAAAAATTTACATGTAGACATGTTTACGTGTAAATGAGTAAGCATGTTAGTATTTGTCATCGTGGCAAAGCTGAACTAAAAACAAACTACCGTGATAATGTCATTGAAAGATCGGCAAAGATCCCGAACATAATTTCAGCTGGATCTCCTCCTTGATCACGTTCGATAAGCATTTGCTCAACATGACCATCATCAAGTACGAGGATCAACTTGTCTTGCTCTCTTAAAGCGCCTCGGGTTGCCTGTAGTGCGTTATCACCTGCACCTTTGCGAGAAAGAATGATGGCGGTCATCCGACGTGCAGATTTAAGCAAATACCGCTCAGTAGTTTCAATTTCCCTAGGCTTTATGGGTCTCGTGTAATTTTTAAACTCAAATACAGGGAAAAGCGTGTGGAACTCCTGTGTTAAGACTTGCCAAAAGCCCTTCTGTAAAGCAATCTGACATATTAAATCGCGCCGATGAAGCTCATCATCTGTTTTTGATTGAGGCTGAAAACGCTTTAGGTGTGGGGCAAACAGGTAACGTACAATGCGCTCACCTACCTGCTCATATTTAGACCAATCCCCCTTTCCTGGTTGGACGAGTTGGAGTTCTTGGTAAAGTTGTTCACCCTGGGGGTTGTAATTGTGTTGTGCCGATTCCTTGACAATAATATAGATATCCTGTCCTGGTCGGCGTTGTATTTCGTAATGGATGCTTGAGTAAAGGTTTTGGAGATCATCACTCGTTGCGACAACAAGGTCATGCTTAGGCTCTAATGACTCATCTTCCCAGACGTCATCATCAGCTTCATGCTTGGGGAAAATAAGGCCGCTAAACGCATCATGATTTAAATAGTCTGTAGCTCCCACATCGAGTGAGCCTTGTATATGGGTGATAGCGCTAGTGAAAGAGGTAATACTGGTTGCTGACAACTCATTTAATGGTGAGGGCATTCCTGCGGATAGTGATGAATAGAGGGTATCTGCTATCCCTGTTGATAATGCAGATGAAATGTTGAGGTGCTCATATGCGTTCAGTAATGAATTAGATGGGGTAAGAGCAATATGTGCGTGACGAATACTTTCAGTGAAGGATTCTGTGACACTACTGAAGGATGATAGCGTGCCAAGGGCATTTTGGTAATTTTCTTGTAAGTTACCTAAACTTGACATGACGGTGTTGATGTACTGATTTTGCATTTCTATCATCTGTGAAGCTTGTTCTTTAAGAGAATAAAGTTGACCCGCAACCTCAGATGCTTGGCGAATATCTAGGCTTATATCATGTAAGGTGCCCATGGCTACTTGTATAGACTGCGAGTGCGCATCACCGATCTGTCCTAGTTGACTAAAGGTGCTATCACGTAAGTCTCCAATATCACTTAACCGTCGAAGTAATTCTTCAAAGTCATCCATGGTTATCAAGCTTTGCCTTTCATTAACCTCAAATTCACGTTGGCAGCTTGCTTTTTCAAGCTTGTAGTTTTATTATAACATAAGAGAACGCCGTAAAAAATCTTGTTGTATTTTTGCTACATGCGAGCATTGTATTACTATGACCGTTTTCAGATAAAGATTGTTAGGTGGTCTAACCAACAGAGAGGAGACCTGTGGAAGATTTGCAAAAGATGGTTGCAATGCGTCTTAAACACGCGCGGGAAACAAACAAACTCAGCCAAGAACGTGCGGCACAGCTCCTTGCTGTTGACCGCGCGCGACTTTCTGGGATGGAAAACGGCACCCGTCCGGTTGATATTGTCATGCTCGCCAAACTTGCTGAGGTTTACGGGGTGAGCACCTCATATTTTATGGGGCGGGATCAACCGGTCGCAAAACCGGTTGCAGTTATGTTGCGCTCAGTCTTAGAGCATGAAGACACAGCTATTCAGGCTGAACTCAGCCCTGTCTTTCGCTTTGTTGAGCGCTTTGTTAAATTACAAGACCAGTTAGCGGAGCCTTTTCCCAAGCGAGATATCCCTCGCTGGAATGAGGTGGCAAACCCACCTAAATCGCGGCTTGAGGGCTACGTGGAGCATCTCAAAAAACGTTGGGGACTGGATGATGTACCGGTTGCTCCCAGAATTTTTGCCCTGCTTGAAGATCAAGGCATCCCGGTCTATCGTTACCCTTTGGCTGATGACCGCATTTCAGGTGCCTATTGGGAAGTACCTGAGATGGGTCCCCTCATTTTTGTCAACGCGCGCGATGTTCCTTACCGGCAAGCGTTCACGGCTGCCCATGAACTTGCCCATGTGCTGTTTCATCACGATGCATCTGTCTCGTATAAACGGCCGACTAACGCGCTCACCATTGAAAAGTTTGCCAATGAATTTGCGTCTATTTTGCTCATGCCAGCAGCAGACATAGAAGCCTATATTGTGGGTGCCGGTATTGGTCAACCGCTCGAGGCTGACGATGTCGTCATGTTGCACCGTCACTTTGGGGTGAGTTATGCCGCTATGTTAGTGCGCTTGAAAAAGTTGCGCCTCATCCAAGAAACGCAATATCAAGCTTTTAAGCAGGAACGTCCTGTCAGTTTGGCGCTCGAGCTTGGTTATGCGGTTCAATCTTGGGAGTTTGGTTACAATCC
>CAZMCW010000039.1:0-15651 GCA_964564405.1 uncultured bacterium | reverse complement strand
TGAGTCCTATCTGTGCCCAAGCCCACAAGACATATTTTTGATGCCAATACGCTCCGCAACTTTGCCTTAGTGGACGCCCTCGACCACCTACCTACCATCGTTGCAGGAGATGTGTGCGTAGGTCGCGTGGTACGCGAAGAACTTAAGCAAGGTGCCAGGGTATTTCCGCAGCGTAACCTCCACCGACTAGATGACCCTAACTGGGCAACCTATGTGGCACGTTTTCAAGGATTAGAGGCCAAGCTCAACGAACTCAGGTGTACAACGCTCGAGGTGACCTCAGCGTCAACCCGTCAGGGTGAGGTTGCGTTTTTGACCTGTGTGCAAGACGAAGAGGTCATGGAAGCTGGTGAAGCTGAGAGTTTTACCTTGGCAGCGTACCGCGGCATGGTGCTGTATTCAGATGAATATAAGGTTTACCGCGAGGGTGAAAACTTCAACGCCCACACCTTTCCCTGTCCTTACTACGGCGATGAACTTCCTGAGTACGACATAGCCGTTCATTCAACTGCGTGGTTGTTACTCAAAGGCATTGAACAAGACGTGTTTTCTGAAGCCACGGCTGAAGACTACTACCTAGCCATGCGCGATATTTGGCCGCGGCATCCTCGAAAGACGCTAGCGGAACTTGCTGATGGTGATGGAAAGTATTGGTAAACTTAATTTTGGTTGCTTTGTGTAAACCCATCTTGTTTGCGAAAAGATGGGTAGAAGGTTGTAAAGCGGTTAAGTTGATGTAGCATGCCTGAACTTAAAAAACAGATAGATTGCCAACGCAATATCTAAGGAAATTTCAACCACCGTAAATGCAGTGCCATAGTAAGTGCTGTTCCAATAGCTTACGGGGCTTTGAAAGCGCCACATATTAACTGGAAAAAATATGTAGGGTCCGTCTGTGGCATGTGTAAAGACATCAATCAGGGTATGAGCCAGGGCGCTGATCGAAGCTAAAAATATGTACCTTCCCCAACTTCGTTGAATGACAAGGTAGCTTGCTATGCTCAACAATGTCAGCACAACAAAGCTGTGGGGAAGATTATGAAGGGCAATCCACCAAGGGTTTGTTGCGTAATTGTCATGGACGCGTGCCATGCCAACATCCCAAGAGGGACTTAGTAGCATGGTCACGCCACTGAGTAAGAGGAGCGGTGTGTCAGGTAGTACAGCCCCACACACCACAGCAATGATGTCAGCACGCTTAAGGCTACTAGCTGTGCCGAGGCTAGCGTTGATAAGTGCGTGTGAGAACGTCCTCATGAAGGTGATATCCTCCCAGTGTAATTACTGCGCTGGAGCTGAATTTTGTTGGGTCGTTGCAGTTTGCCAGGCGAGCTGCTCAGGTTCCCACCACTGTTTGACATAAGCGATGACGGCATCAATATCTTCATCTGACCAAGTGGCACCTACCGCAGGCATCTGTCCTAAGCCGCCGCGAATCCAACTGCGGATTTGGTCGTCGGTATGATGCCAAGCGTGCATGCTGCCGTTTAGGGCAGGTGCTGGAATCGTGGCTTGGGCATAGCCCGCCCCATTGGGGCCATGACAAGTTGCGCATGTTGCTGCGTATAAATCTCGTCCTCGTCGAACTTGCTCAACAGGATATGAAGGTAGGACGATGTCATTAGGAGATGAACTAGTAGTTTCAGAGTTTGGCCAGAACCATATCAGTAAGTTAGCTGTTAGTCCTACTGTAATCACCACGATAAGCCCAGGCCAAAAGTATTTATCGATAAAACGCGGTCTGTGTTTAGTCATGTCCCTGATCCTCAAAGTGACGACTGGCAAGCTCAAACGCGTCTCGAGCTATACGTTTCCCTATATGCCTCCCAGGAATGTCGTCAATAGGCGGGTGGATACCACCCCAAATGCGTGACAAGCTTGTTTGATCAGCTGCGTCAGCATAGCTTGCCCACTGCAACACAACATCGACACTTGGACCTTCTTCAAAGACTAAAAAGGTGTTTTGCTCAGCGGTAAACTCACCGAGTCCGCCGGGAAAATAAGGACTACCTGTCAAATACGTGAGGATGTCGGCGGCCGCGCTTGAAAAGGTGGAATGCCCAGAGATATAGCCTGCGAACGGAGGCGTCACAAAATTGGGACGCTGGTACGGCCACCAGTTTTCAGCAAGAATCCAGCCAACGCCGGCTGTGTCGGTTTCTGGGTTTTGAATATAGTCAGGACCGCGCCAAGCATAAAGTTTGATTTTCCCTACATGCTGGCCGTTCCTACCTGCTAAAGGGTCATCTTCAGCAACGAGTTCAACCAAGCCGGATTGAAGTTCAAACCCCTCAGGGGAATAGTTTGCGGCAGTGGGGTCAGAACGTTGACTTTGATGGGCCAGATAGCGAATCACCGAAACGGGTCGAGGGTAGTCGTACCAGCCTTTAATGCCCCAACTTGCTACTGCTGCGTCGTGCATAGCCCCACCTAGAGTGAAGTAGGCCTTAACATCCCACTCGAGAGGATCTAAAACATCACCTTGGCCTGCCCAGCGGCGTACAAACGCAGGGTGATCTGACACGTAATTCACAATGGTAAACCAGTGGCCGGGCGGTGTTTCTGAGTCGGGACCGTCAGCCCAGTATTCAGCCAATACGCGTGCGTAATCACCTAGCGGCACAAGTTGGGGGTCGTAAGCTTCCCCGGTGACAGGATTAACATCGTAACCGGAACCCATCATGCCACCTTCAAAGGTATAAAAACGTTCGTACTCAGCCTGGGTTTGAGGCAGCGCGCTGACATTACCAATCGCCGCAGGTGAGATGTCAATAAGGCGGCTAGCAGGGTCTAGGTCTGCTGAAAAGTGGGCTACCGTAGCAAAATTCCAGATGTAGGCGTCGGTGTCTTCGGGCGACATACCTAAATAAGGTGGTGCCCCTGGGTCATGATAGACGGGGTAGTCATGTCCTTCACGTCTATACACATCGAGATCGCTGCGGTCAAGTGCAAAAGGTATTACATAGCCCCACTCTGCCCCTAAAAATCCAATGGGGCCAGAGCTCTCGAGGACGTTGCCTGATTGGTCAACATAGCCTTCAGGAAAGATGAGGGGCTGCCAGCGATTGGGATCCGACAGACTGAGATTGCCTGCTTGTAACGGGTCAAGCCCAGCGTTGACCGCTTCGTAAAAGACATTGTCATACAAGTTGCGTTCGTTAGCGCCGTCCTGGTGACCATAATCGATAATGCAACGGGCTAGGTAGTTACCCAAAGCAGCAGGATCAACTTCTTTATTATCAGTTGTGGTGATGTCGGGGTCATAGCCTAAATCGGTTAAAAAAACTTCTAAGCCCAGTACAACATCAAAAACTCTGTAAAATCGGTAGTCGAGCAGGGTATACATGCCGTAGCTGATGGCTTCGCGCAACGCCTCGTCTGAGCGTTCACCTTGGTAGCCCGCAAAATCACATGTAAAGTCTCCCTGCGTTTGTCCCAACAGATAAGGGCGAGCGGTGCCCTCAAAAACGGTCCACAGGTCATACATAAGGAGCGAGCTGTGAAACAGGTTGCGGGCATGAACGGTGGGGCGGGCAAGGTCATTGCGAATAGCGGTCAGGAGCATTTCATTCCAATTTCTAGCAATGGAATGCTCAGGATTGATGTCAGCGACAACGGGAGTTAAAAACGATAGATCACTGTCATCAGCACCTTGGCTGAGACCAAAACTTAAACTTGTTAAACATACAATACTTACAAAAAGAAGTTTCATTCTAAAGATTTCCTCTACAACAACATGTGAACTTGAGAGAGACGGTAAAAAAGGCCCTGGCGGATTCAGGTGAGGCTGACCCGCCTGAGCGACACGGCGTTAATAGCCACAATGATGGTGGATAAGCTCATCATGACGGCACCTACAGCTGGCGATAAAATAAACCCTGTCCACACCAATGCACCCATGGCCAAAGGGATGGCAATGGCGTTATAGCCTGTTGCCCACCACAGATTCTGGGTCATTTTGGCGTAACTTGCTCGAGATAGTTTGAGTGCTGCTAGAACGTCAGCCGGATCATCTTCGACCAAGACCAAGTCAGCTGATTCAATGGCAACATTAGTGCCTGCACCAATAGCTACCCCTAGATCAGCTTCTAAAAGCGCGGGGGCGTCATTGATACCATCACCTGTGAAGGCTGTGGGTCCTTGACGTTTAAGTTCTTGGACAATGCTGGCTTTATCTTGAGGGAGCACCCGTGCGTGATAGCGTGTGATACCTAAGTCTTTGGCAACCGTTTCGGCAACTGCTTCAGCGTCGCCCGTAATCATCACAGGAATAATGTCCATAGCTTTGAGGGCGTTAATAGCATCTTTGGCGCTTTGGCGCACTTTATCAGCGAGCGCAAACAAGGCTAGGACTTCATGCTCTGCCATAAGAGCGATGACACTTTCACCACGAGACTCAGCTTCCGCTAAGCCTTGTTGCAGGTTGGTACTTAGCTCGAGCCCCTGTTCAGCAATCAACTCAGGACGCCCCATGAAATATGCTTCGTCTTCCACACGTGCGCGTACACCTTTACCCGCAATAACTTCAAACTCGGCTGCTTCAGCATAGGTCAGTTCACGCGTGTTTGCCTCACGAACAATAGCTTGTGCCAGAGGATGTTCACTGCGTGTTTCAAGAGAAGCAGCAAGGCTTAAGGCTGCGGTCTCGTCAAGCTGGTCTGTGTAGATGTGCCGGACGCCAAATTGACCTTCAGTAAGCGTGCCTGTTTTGTCAAACGCAACGTACTTGATATTTCTAGCCCGCTCAAAAGCTTCGCGGTTACGTACCAAAATGCCGTGTTTAGCGCTCATGGCAGTGGCGTTGACCGTCACCAACGGAATAGCTAAACCCAGCGCGTGAGGGCAAGCAATCACTAGCACGGTCACGGTGCGGGCGATGGCTTGTTGCAGGTCTTGGCTGGCAGCAAGCCAAATGACAAAGGTTAGAGCGCCTGCACCCACCGCAACATAAAACAGCCACCCTGCAGCGCGGTCTGCTAAATTCTGAAAGCGGCTGCGCGAGCCTTGAGCTTCTTCCACTAACCGCTGAATCTGGGAGAGTGTGGTGTCATCTCCTACGCGGGTTACGGTAATGGTCAGCGCACCTTCGCTGTTGACGGCACCAGCAATGACTTCGTCCCCCACGGTTTTAGTCACCGGGTTAGATTCACCTGTTAAAAACGCTTCATTGACACTGCTACTCCCGTCAATGACCTCACCATCGATGGGAACTTGCTCACCAGGGCGAATCAGTACCGTATCACCTGTTTGCAAGTCAGCAATGGCAACCTCGTGAACTTTGCCTTCTGTCACCTTATGTGCTTCACTTGGCGCCAGCGACGCCAGTTCATCAAGGGCTTGTGAGGCACCTTGTACCGAAGCCATTTCAACCCAATGCCCTAAAAGCATGATGACAAGCAGGGTGGCAAGTTCCCAGAAAAAAGGTTTGCCTGGAAAGCCAAGCACCACCATCATGCTGTAGATGTAAGCAACGCTGATCGCGAGTGAAATGAGCATCATCATGCCGGGTTGGCGGGCCATGAGTTCATGGCGGGCACTTTGTAAAAAGACCCAGCCACCGTAAAAAAACAAAATGCTACCTAAGATAGGGTTAACCCAAGCCACCCCTGGAAACTGCCAAGCGGTATAGCCCAACCACGCTTGTAACTGTTCGCTGAAATAGAGCACAGGGAGCGTGAGCGCTAAGGATAACCAAAAGCGGTCACGAAACATAGCAGGACTGTGACCTGCGTGTTTGTCATGTGTACCTTGGTGACTAGCGTGATGGTTGTGGGTTTGTGCGTGTGTTGTCATAGTTGGTGACGTCCTAACAACTCAGAAGGCCTCATGCAACCACCCTGACAATGCCCATCATGCCAGCAGCTTGATGCCCTAACACATGGCAGTGCAAGAGCCAATCACCGGGGTTGTCTGCCACAAATGCAATTTCGGTACGCTCTTGGGGAAATAGTAAAACCGTGTCACTCAAACGCGTTTGCGACGACGTATGGTTACCTGCTACCAGTTGGGCTGGATTGAGAATCTGAAAGCTGTGTCCATGTAAATGCATAGGATGAATGAACGCGGTGTTATTAGTAATGGTCATACGGTAACTGCGCCCTTGGCTGAGGGTGAACATAGGTGGTGCGTTGCTAGCGACCTCCGACATGCTTGTGTCGTTGAGTTGCCACACGCCACGAGCGCCGCCCATCATGCGGCCACTCATCATGCCGCCGCCCATCATGCCGCTCATCGCGCCACCTTCAAGACGAAGCTCGAGGTTGTCCTGGTTAGCTTCAGGAAGGGCTATGGGATTAGCTGCCAAGGGTTCGGGAGCCGTAGTGCGCTCGCGCCTTGACGCGCCTTCGGCGACTATCTCCATAACCGACTGCGTGTCATACGCTGTGTCAACAATGCTGTAAGTCCCTGTGGTTGGTATATCAGCAATCACCTCAGCCCGCATCCCCGGACCTAAGATAGGCGGCGTGTAGGGTTCTATGGCTACCGGCTGCCCATCTAACGCTAGCGTCCAAGCTGACCATTCAGCAGGCAAACTAGGCCGGTACATGCGTGCGCTGGATGCATTGATGAAGCGCAACCGCAGTCTTGAATGGGGGCGGTAAGATTGGCGCGGTTGAATCTGCCCGTTGACCGTCACGACGTTGCCAAGACGCCCTTCATGGGACAGGTCGTGCGGATTGTAAAAATCATCTTGGATTTGATGTTGACGATCTAAACGCCAATCCTGCAAGAGCACAATGACATCGTGGTCAATGTCAGGAGGAGTTGCTTCGTCAACGATGAACGCGCCTGCTAAACCCCGTGAGAGTTGTTCTTGTGAATTGCTGTGGGTGTGATACCAGTAGGTGCCTGCATCTAAAGTGTCAAAGGTATACACAAAGCTGCCATCAGGTTCAATGGGGGCCTGCGTTAGGTGTCCAACGCCGTCCATAGGGTTGGGCACACGCAAGCCATGCCAGTGTACGGTTAAGGCTTCTTGAAGACGGTTGCGAACAGCAATAGACGCTTCCTCACCTTGCTGGAAACGCAACACCGGCGACATACCCTGAGCAAAGCTCCAGATCTGCGTTGGTACAAAATCAGGATGAAAGGTATAAGGCGTAACCTGAGCTTCAAGCTGTGTCGTTGAGCTTGGCTGAATGTCTGAGACGGCTAAAGTTTGTGTCGCAGAATAAGGGTTGGTGGCGGTTGAGATAGCTAACTGACGCCGAGCGAGCAAAGCTCTGCCGAGCGCTAGGGTTGCTACCGTACCGAGTCCATAGCTCAAAAATTGCCGCCGGTTGATGTATTGGCTAGGCATCTCGGTATGTAAAGAAGCTTCAAGGTTACTATCCTGCTTAGGCATGTCTTGTGACATGTGTTTTGATGACCTCCAGTGATGAATGTTTATATCCAAAAAAGTAGAAAGGCTGCGAGTGCGACGTCTACGACTATGCAGACGGGTGGATAATAGTCAGGTACCTGTGTTTGTATCCTGTGTGAATGATGCTGCCAGTCCCAAGCACTATGCAGCACAAGGCCTACCACCCATAGGTAAGGACTTAACCAGAGCCCTAGGGCTGCCAGCACAATGAACATGCTGGCAGCAGTAATCTCTTGAATCATGACCTGCTGACGCCCGTCCTGTAAGGCAAACCCCACATAAATTGCGGCGATAACCGTCAGCAGTAAGGCGCTTGCATCTAGGGCGTAGGGGCGCGGCAAAATACTTAAGAGAAGCATGATGGCAAGGGAGATAAAGCCCCAGGCAATCAGTGTTTTTGGGTAGTGGCGTAAGCTGGTGAGCACAGTGCCAGCGCAACTTTATGAGGCGAACGCGATATCAGGTTGTACTTGAACGGCTGTACTCGCGCTCATGGGTGCTTGGAAGCGTCTGAGACGAAGTGCATTAGTTAATACAAAGATGCTCGAGAGCCCCATGGCTGCTGCTGCCAAGATGGGATTGAGCAGCAGTCCAAAGACGGGATAGAGCGCACCAGCCGCAACAGGAATAAGAATAGTGTTGTAAGCAAAGGCCCAAAACAAGTTTTGTTTAATGTTGTTGAGCGTGGCTTTAGATAGCGCAATCGCATTGGGAATGCCGCGTAAGTCGCCTGACATGAGCACCACATCAGCAGACTCAATGGCAATATCGGTACCCGTACCTATGGCCAGGCCAACATTAGCTTGGGCCAGAGCCGGCGCGTCATTGATGCCGTCGCCTACAAAGGCAACGCTGCCGCCAGCCTGGAGTTGTTGAACGGCGTTGACTTTGCCATCTGGCAGTACTTCTGCTAGGACCTCGTCGATCCCTAACTGCTTGGCAATAGCATGTGCGGTACGCGCGTTGTCACCTGTGATCATGGCAACGCGTAAGTTGAGTGCGTGCAACGCTTGAATCGCACTTGGCGTAGAGGCTTTAATGGGATCAGCAACTGCTAAAATAGCAGCCAATTGACCGTCAATAGCTGTGTACAAAGGTGATTTACCTTCGTCAGCAAGGTTACCTGCCAGGTTGGCAAAGCTATCTATAGAGATGTCTAAGTCACGCATGTAGCGGTCTGCGCCAATGTGGATAAGGTGATTATCAACCTGGGCAGTCACACCAAAGCCGGGAACGGCATTAAAGTCGCTAACAGCGCTGAGCTCGAGCCCGCGAAGCTGAGCCGCGCGCACAATGGCTTCGGCAATAGGATGTTCAGAATGATGCTCTACTGAGGCAATGAGTCTGAGGGTACTATCTTCGTCAATACCGTCTACAACTTGAAAATTTGTAAGCTCAGGTTCCCCTTTAGTAAGGGTGCCCGTCTTGTCGAGGGCAACGGTATGGACAGCTTGTAGGTGTTGCAGGGCTTCCCCTTTACGAAACAGAACGCCCATTTCAGCGGCTTTGCCGGTACCCACCATGATCGACGTTGGCGTCGCTAAGCCCATTGCACAAGGGCAAGCGATGATGAGCACTGCAACGGCGTTAACCAGGGCAAAAGTTAAGGCGGGCTGAGGCCCTAACGCAAGCCAGAGTGCCACGGTGACGGCTGCAATACCCATGACAATGGGAACAAAAACACTCACAACTTTGTCTACCAAAGCTTGAATTGGCGGCTTGGACCCTTGCGCGTCTTCAACCATTTTGATGATTTGTGCAAGAACTGTATCTGCACCAACACTACTTGCCTCAAATTGAAAGGCACCTGTTTTGTTAAGGGTGCCGCCCACAACGTCGTCACCGTGTTGTTTATAGACGGGCAAGCTTTCGCCGGTGATCATAGATTCGTCTAAATAGCTGCTGCCCTCGTAAATAATGCCATCAACAGGAATTTTTTCGCCAGGACGCACAAGCACCTTGTCACCTACGACAACGTCTTCAATGGCAATCTCAAGCTGCTCGCCAGCACGCTCCACACGGGCAGTTCGGGGCTGTAAGCCGATGAGTTTTTTAATGGCTTCACTGGTGCGTCCTTTAGCCAGGGCTTCAAGGTATTTACCCAGGAGGACAAGCATAATGATGGCAGCAGAAGCTTCGTAGTAGACAAAACGTGAACTAGTGGGTAATAGCTGAGGGAAAAATGTCGTGACGACCGAGTAGGCATATGCAGCCGTTGTGCCCATCATGACCAAGCTGTTCATGTCAGGACTACGTGCTAGCAGGCTCTTCCAACCTGTTTTGTAAAAGCGAATGCCAGGCCCAAACTGTACGATGCTAGCGAGTACAAACGAGCCGACAAAAAAGCCTTGCATGCCAATAAGCCCCATCAACCAGCGGTCAAATACAGGCACAAACATGTGCAACATGGTGACGACAATGAGCGGCCCAGCGACAATGACAGCAAGGGTTAGATCGCGCTTAAGTTTATTGAGTTCAGCGGAGCGAGCCTCTTGCTCACTGTCGGTACCTGCTTGGTCATCTTGAATAACGCCATAACCTGTTTGTTCTACAGCGCTGTAGAGCTGAGCTGCCGACACAGCGTCAGGTAGGTAACGTACTGTTGCACGCTCAGTTGCAAGGTTGACATTAGCTTCTAACACACCATCAACCTTAGTTAAGGTGCGCTCAACTCGAGCCACGCAGTTAGCACAGGTCATCCCTGTAACGGCAAAGGTTAGTTGTGTTGTGACTGGGGTGTAGCCCGTGTTCTCAATGGTTGTCACGAGTGTTTCTAGAGGGGTAGTTTGTGGGTCAAAGTGAATATGTGCTTGTTCCGTAGCTAGGTTGACTGTGGCGCTATGTACACCTGTGACCTTGTTGAGGTTTTTCTCAACTCGAGCCACACAACTTGCACAGGTCATACCTTGGACACCTAGCCGAATATCTTGTTCAAGGTGTTGCGTATCCATGACATTCCTTTCATCCTGGGATAGGTCTGCTAAGCATTGTGTTTAGCTGTTAAAACGGCTCAGGAACGGTACTTTAGGGCGTCCATAAGTTCGTTGACGATCTCGTCTGTGTCACCACGCTGAGCTGCCGTTGTCACATGATCGCGAATGTGTGCGCGCAAGATCAGTTCACTCACTTTGCTCAACGCACCTTGAACAGCTTTAATCTGCTTGAGCACGTCAACGCAGTAGATCTCAGGATCATCAAGCATGCGCAGGACACCTTCGAGGTGTCCTCTAGCACTTTTGAGACGTAAGCTGGCATCTTGACGGGCAGTCTCATCAAGGTGAAGGCAGTCTTGAGCACTTAACTCTGATGATGTTGCCGGCACAGGTGTTAGAGATGCTGTAGTCATGATGGCGACTCAGCGTTGAGAATCTGGGCGCTGTAGCCTTGCTCTTGAACAGCCTCAACAAGCAGTGTAGATTGAACATCTCCTTGAACCGTGGCACGTCCTTGCGCCAGATCAACAGCAACCTGCTGCGCGCCTTGAACACCTTCAAGGGCGGTTTTGACCGCTTGTTGACAGTGGTCACAGGTCATACCTGTGATCGTTAGCGTTGTCATGACTAAACTCCTTAAATGATTTACCCTACCCCACCCGGGGTGGGTACTAAAAGATTAAATGAGCTTGTTTTGGGTTCGTGTCAACTGGCTTACACGAACCGTACACATCACAAACCGTGCACACAACGAATGGGCGCTACTGTAAGCTTTCCAAATCTTCGATCAGGGCTTTCATCTCTTCAATTTCGCGGCGCTGAGCCTCGATAATTTCGTTGGCAAGGTCACGTACACGGGGATCAGTAAGGCGCGCCCGTTCGCTGGTCAAAATGGCAATCGAATGATGTGGAATCATGGCTTGCATCCACGACACGTCATCAATGGTGCGCTGGCTGCGTACAAGCCACAGTGAGACTGCAAAAAGACTTATGCTGACTGCAAAAATGATGATATTGGTAGTCTGGTTGTTGTACATGTCCACCATAAAGCTGAGCATAATCACCGCCATGACCGCACCCATCAGCAGGGCCATATAAATTCTTGTCTCGCTCAAAAACAGGTGACTTGCTTCATAGGTATTAAGGTACATCAGCCCAAACATGACAAGGGTTGATGTCGCAATCATTAAGGTAAATTTGAGGTACTTATTCAAGGTATGTTCCTCCTATTCTCCGATGCTGCCGCGCTGGGCTCTACGTTGTTGCGGTGACCACCACTGTTTAACGTAGCTGAGGACGGCGTTCACGTCATCATTCGACCAAGTGGCTGCAACAGCAGGCATTTGCATGCCACCTTGTCTGAGTAACCCGATGATCTGCTCGTCAGGGTGGTGCCATGAGTGTTCACTACCATTGAGGGCTGGAGCGCGTAGGGTGTTGCCATAGCCAGACCCATCAATACCGTGGCAGGTTGCACAGGTTAGTTGGTAAAGTTCTTCACCCCGCGCTAGCACAGCACTGTCAAGAGGTGTACTACTTGTTGGTCGGCTAGGACGGTTACGCAAAAAAGCAGCCATGACCAGTGTCAAGATGAGCATGCCAACTATGGTTGGGAGTACCCAGCTCAAAGGCTTAATCGCGGTGTGAGGTGACGTATGTTGTTGCGTTGCGCGGGCCATATATCAACGACGTGCACGCGCGTGCATGAAACCTTGTGAGTTCCTAGTCATTAATCCGAAAATGCGTGTGAGAGAAGGCTCAACACGTTGAATCGTCATGATAGTTGCCTCCTTCAAGCAGCAAAACTTGCTGCTTGATTACGATTTAGAGGTTAAACCATGACTGTTGGTTGTGATTAAAGCCTGTGTAAAGCCTGTGTAAAGCTCGAGTTGGATACGACGTTACCCTAAAATCCAAACTCGCCAACGATAGAACTTACATGACATGTTGATACACACTTTGACACACACTGAGCTGGTCGCTTCCTATTCCGTTGGATCGCATGAGTAACTGCTGCAGTTACTCGTAGAAACACTACTAGATACATGCATCCTAGATATTTTTGTTAAATGGCGCTCAGTGTAGTTATCTGTAATCGCTCCTTAGGATGTGATTAGGCGTAGCTGTGCAGGATTATGTGTGTAGGATTATTGGTAGCCACGTAGCTCGTCGTATTTAAAGATTTGCTGCTCTGAAAGTAGTGGGGTGACTTTGAGATGGGCAGATAGGTGAACTGCCCGTAACTGACCATAAAGAGTGGCAAGCTCGGTGGTTTGGGTGGTGAGTGCCGTGTCGGTGATTGTGCCTGTGCGAAAGGCGGTACTCAACGCGCGCTCTGCGGTTACGATGCGTTCGCCCAGGGCTTGGGCACTACGCTGCATATCTTGTTTGATGGTTTCGATAGCTTTGATTTGCTGTGTAGATAAGTTGAGTTCCGTTTGTAGCTCGAGTAGGTGGGTTGGACCTGGGTAGCTGGTGAGTTCTGCGGTACGTGCAAAGCCCATGCCACGTCCTGCCAAGAGGTCGTCGATTTCAGGTTGACTTAAGCCTGCAATGGGACTATCAGCTTGTTCAATATAAGGAGATGCTGCACCATCAGTGGGGGCTGAATTTGTATGCCCTTCTTGATGTTGGTGTTGCGCAGCACCAACACTGAGGATTAAGCAAGCTAACAGGCTTAGATATTTCATTGTGGTGACTCCTTGGCTGCCTGGTCACAGGCGTGAATAAGAGTTTCAAGACTGCTTAGAACAGCTTGCTGCTCAGATGTAGGGATACGTGCGAAAATTGCATCAAACTTGTTGCCGCGCGCTTGTCGAAGTTGACTGACAACATCCTTTCCTGACTCGCTCAGGGCGAGCAACTTGCTGCGACCATCATGCTGGTTGTCACTGCGTTTAATCCAACCGCGTTGCTCGAGCTTGCGTACTAAACGACTCACAGAACTCTTTTCTAAGTTAAGTTGAGCACTAAGGTCTTGTTGATTGAGAGGGCTGGTGTCAGCAAGGGTGGTCAGTGCATAAGCCTCTGAAACACTTAAAGCTTGGCCACAAGGTGTTTGTTCAGGTTGGTGCAGACCAAAGCTGCGCACAAACTGCATCATCACAATTTGAAGTTGATCTGCGTTCACACCATAAGCTTATCAGAAGATAGTTGTACGTTACAACTATCTTGCCACATTGTCACGCTTTAGACGTGTTGTCGTGAGCTTAGTGGTGTTATTACTGTGTCACGCTAGAAGCTCGGGGCAGAAGGTAAATCAAACCAAAAATGACTTCCTTGACCAGGTTTGCTCTCAACATATAGCTGCCCCTGTTGGGCGTGTACGAAGTGCTGTGCAATCGTTAAGCCAATACCGCTACCACCAGCCTGAGAGCGTGCAGCATCGGCCCTGTAAAAGCGCTCAAAGATGTGGGGTAGCGCTTCAGCAGTAATACCTTCGCCATCGTCTTGAACGTGAAAAATAATTGTTGTGTTAGCTTTTGTTGTCCACAAGCGCACGTTGCCACCTCGTGGTGTGTGACGGAGTGCATTGGACAAGAGGATGTTAAGGATTTGCTCAACCCGTAAAGGATCAGCAAAGATAAGGTGTTCAGCAGGTATAGCATCACAACTCAGCTTGATGCCAGCGTGCAAAAACAAAGGCAATACAGCTTGTATGGCGCGCTCACAAATGTCTTCAGCCGCTACTGTTTCGGGTTCAATGCGCTCTTGTTGGGCTTCCACACGAGCCAAGAGTGACAAATCGTTGATGAGTCGTTCAAGGCGTTCGACTTGACGTTGAACGGCGGCAAAGGTGTCGCTATCAGCATCAAAAACGCCGTCTTGAATCCCCTCGAGATAGCCGCGTAAGTTCATGAGTGGGGTGCGCAGTTCATGTCCTAGACTGCGCATTAAATAAAGGCGCTGGTGTTCGGTAACTTCAAGCGCAGTTGCCATCTGATTAAAATCGTTGACCAAAGCCGTAATTTCGCTGGCACCGCTGTAGTTGAGGCGTTGTTCGTAGCGACCTGCGGCTATAGCGTGGCTAGCTGTACGTAAACGGCGTAAGGGTGTAACGATTTGTGAGCTTAGCAAGACACTTACCGCACTGCCCACAATGAGTGCAACCAAAATGGCCCAAAGAAGCGACTGGGTGAGCGCTTTGCGGTAGTTGATACGCAAGTCGGTGAGCATAGCTTCAACGCCTGGTGTTGTGGTGTCAGGCTGTAACCCCATGCTTTCAAGATGGGCTTCTAGCAAGTTCGGGCCAACAGCAAAACCGATCACAAACAACATGATGCTCGCCACAGCAATAACGAGTAAGAAGGCTAGTAAAATACGCGGGAATAAACCGAGTCTGCTCACAGGTAAGGTGCTAACACTTAAATGCCTAGGGGACATTTTCAAGCAATTTATAACCTATGCCGCGAAGTGTTTGAAAGACGTCTTTGCCACAACACTGTTGCAATTTGCGCCGCAAGCTTGATACGTGAACGTCAACAACGCGATCAACACCTTGAAAGTCACGCCCCCAAACTTTATCAATAAGCAGGTCACGACTAAACACATGACCTTGGGCGCGTGTAAAGGTTACGAGCAGTTCAAACTCGAGGCTGGTGAGCAGCAAGGTTGCGTGACCACAGGTCACTTCGTGTTTGGCTAAGTTAATCGTGAACTGTTGATGCTTTAAAAGTTCTTCAGATGTCACAGTTACATCTGGTGGCGAGTGTGTACGACGAAGTACAGCTCTGATGCGTGCCAAAAGCTCACGAATGCTAAAGGGCTTGACGAGATAGTCGTCTGCGCCAAGCTCCAACCCTAAAACGCGATCAATTTCCTCAGTACGCGCTGTGATCATGATGACGGGGATGGTCGTCTGTTGGCGTAAACGCTTGAGTACCTCTACCCCATCCAGTTCAGGTAGCATCCAGTCCAGCAAAATAAGCTCAGGTGAACGTTCTAAAGCATAGGACAAGCCAGTGCTGCCATCACTTGCATGGTGAACGTCAAAATGATTTTTCTCGAGATAGCCTGTCACAATTTTAGTGAGATCTGGGTCATCTTCAATTAACAGGATGCCGGCCATATAGACTCAGTCTATAGCACGAGACAAAGGATAACTGACCTAGGTCATTCCTAAGATACTAGGGTAGTTGCTGTGTGGACACGAATGATCTCATGCTAGTGCAAGCACGGATGTGGTGTTCAAGATAGTCCTAGAGGTCAACATTTCAAACACAGACTATGGTGAAGCAAAATTACATAAAAACATGGTTACATGTAGTCATGTCGTCAAGTTTTCACGTCTCCATGACACCATGCTTGTTATGCTTGAATCATGCGGGTTGGTTTTGTAAGTCTTAAAGGTGGCGT
>CAZMCW010000038.1:17481-20395 GCA_964564405.1 uncultured bacterium | reverse complement strand
CGCTGGTCTTTTCAATGCTGGTCTTGAGCTATGACTTTTGCAAGAGGTCTATTATCTTTGGTGTCATATAGCGTTAGCCGTAAGTATGGAGCTAGCTCTATACTTACCGAGCTAGGCGAGTACCAATAGATCCTCTCCGTTTACAGCTCAATGTTTATGGATATCGCTATACATTGTGTTGAGCAATGGGTTGCGTTTCAGATGATAGGCTGCAGCTATGTCGTCGCAATCTTCTAAGCTCGAGGCTGCCCCAGCAACTACCACGTCAGCAATTACCACGTCAGTAACTACCACGTCAGTAACTACCATGTTAGATGTCACTATCACCTACTTAGAAATGTTAACGCCGCCAGCCGCTGCCCCTGTGTTACCACCAAATAGTCAAGTGATATTAGCCAAAACTCCCACCATTTCGTTTTACCGCTATTTGTACAACAGCGTTGGTGAACCGTGGCTTTGGTATGAACGCCGCCGCCTTAGTGATGACGCACTTGCGCGTATTGTGCAAGACCCCAAAGTGCAGGTTCACGTCCTTTACGTTGAGGGGGTGCCTGCAGGTTACGGTGAGCTTGACACCCGTAAAACGGGCCAAGTTGAACTAGCGTATTTTGGGTTGATGCCAGAGTTTATTGGGCGCGGGGTAGGCAAACGGTTTTTGCAATATCTTTGCCAGCTAGCTTGGCACACTGACCAACAAATTGATGGGCAAGTTGAGATAACACGTTTGTGGGTACACACCTGCACGCTTGATCATCCGCGGGCACTAGCTGTCTATCAAACTGTGGGATTTGTGCCCTACAAGCAAACGGAGCATCGTATTATCGACCCGCGAACACGTGAAAACTAGCTGAGTAACTAGGTTCAAAGTGCTCGATGGTTCACTGGATATATTGATCTCTTGTTGTGTTGATACCCTAATTGCTATCTATTAAAGACTGTTTTTAGGTAATGGGTCAATGACTTAAGATGAATTAGAGGGGCTCGAGCCACCCTCACAAAGCACAAACTCAGTTAGAAAATTAGTTCGTGACACCTTTACTTTTTGAGCAAGACCGTGCTACATTAACCTTTGGCTTTTTGGCGTTAGTTCCCGATTCACTAACCCAAATACTTTCCATAACTTAATGCGGGTGTCGTGCAACTCAGCATACGTGCTTAGCGCGCGTTTTGGTGATGCTGAGAGCCGAGTTCGTGGCGCACGTAACACCCTTACGATGAATACAAGTTGACTTGAAGGATGTCATTTTATGGACACAATTATCAAAAAAGGGACAATGAAAACCTATTTTCCCAAACCTCGTAGTAACGACGAAAGTGCGTGGGTACTTGTTGACGCGCAAGGACAAACTGTGGGTAGACTGGCAACCCAGATTGCTACAATTTTGCGCGGCAAACACAAAGTAGACTACACACCCAACCAAATTTGCGGTGACTATGTTGTGGTCATCAATGCAGATAAAGTTATTTTTACGGGTGGCAAGTTAGACGCTAAGGTTTATACCCGTTATAGCGGCTACCCCGGCGGTCTCAGAAGTGCTACTGCTCGCGACGTGCTTGAAGGGCGTTATCCTGAGCGCGTTTTGCACCATGCTGTTAAAGGAATGTTGCCTAAAAACAGCTTGGGGCGCAAGCTTATTAAGCGCCTTAAAGTTTATTCAGGGACTGCGCACCCACATGCGGCCCAACAACCACAACCACTAGGAGTGAACTGATGGAGCAGTATTACGGTACAGGTCGCCGCAAATCTGCTGTTGCTCGGGTGTTTTTACGCCCCGGTAATGGCCGCATCACGGTGAACGGCAAAGAGTTTCAAGACTATTTCCGAGGTATTTTGGTAGGCGTACAAGCCCTCGAGCCCCTTAAAGCAACCGGTACAGCAGGTCGCTACGACGCTTACATTACGGTAGCTGGTGGCGGACCTAGCGGGCAAGCGGATGCCATCAAACTAGGTGTGGCTCGAGCGCTATTACGCGTTAACCCAGACTTCCGCATGAAGCTCAAAACAGGCGGTTACTTGGTTCGCGACGCGCGTGAGGTTGAGCGCAAAAAGTACGGCCTCAGAAAAGCACGCCGCGCACCTCAATACAGCAAGCGCTAACGTACGTTTTTAAGATTAGTTTAGGTTGGGCTTTGGCTCAACCTTTTTCTTTGTGTCAGTGGCTAAGATACCAAGGTAAAACCATTTGTCGACTATTTTGTTATTGACTACTTTAATCCAAGTATCACGCTGCCAAATATTCTGCTATAGGTGTGCAGGTGTCTAACCTCGAGGCCTTACTTTTAGGCATTGTGCAAGGCATCAGCGAGTTTTTGCCTATTTCCAGTTCGGGTCACCTAGTACTGGTTCGCTATCACTTGGGTTGGGGTGAATCACTCCCGCTTTATGTTGGGATTGCAACTAACACAGGTACGCTACTAGCTGTACTTATTGTACTGTGGCAGGACGTTCTACGCGCATTTCAAGGGCTTTGGTACGGACTTAGCCAGTTGTCTCAAGTTCAAAAACGTACTGGGTTAGATAGGCCAGCATCAGATACTCGAGTGGACGCAGTATCTACTGGTAGGCCCCGCACAGATTGTAGGCCTCACACAGATGCCATTGATATCAATCACGGTGGCAATCACAATGCCATTGCTAAAGAAGATGTTAAGCAAGACGCATGGCGACTGGTTTTGTTAGTTCTACTTGGCTCGCTACCAACAGCGCTAATTGGTCTGGGGTTCGAGCCCTTTTTTGAGCGTCTCGGCACGCCAGTACCCACCTCGCTGGAGTTAATCGTAACCGGACTAGTGATCTGGTATGCACCCAAAACAGGTTTTAAAACGAGTGCTGCAGAGATATCTTGGTGGGATGCACTGCTGGTTGGTACGGTGCAGGGTCTAGCTGTGATGCCAGGTATCTCGAGGGCAGGCG
>CAZMCW010000038.1:6851-17471 GCA_964564405.1 uncultured bacterium | reverse complement strand
ACCATTGCCTACTTACTATGGCGTGGGGTGGACAGCAGCTTGGCGGCTCGAGTCTCGTTCCTCATGTATTTGGTTGTATCGGTTGGTGTTACGTTACTAGGTGTACGCGAACTTGCTGAACTTGATCTGGCGCTCACGCCCCTTGTCATTATGATGGTGGCATCTTTAGTTACCGGCTACGGCGCATTATTAGTATTATTTCGGCTTTTGCGGCGCGGGCAATTACACCGTTTTGCGCCTTATTTGTGGGTTATTGCTGGGCTCACGTTGGTGCGTGTCTTTGTCAGTTAGGCTAACGACATACTCGGGTAATGTCTGCTGTAATATATTGAGTGTCACTAACTTTGTAGCCTGACGAATGACGCTGTTCAAAGACGCATTTAGGTCAGTCAACTTAAGTTCTAACTTTATACGTGCAAAAGGTATGTTCAAAAGCTACCAACGCAGATGATGATAGCTAACACGACAAGCTGGGGACTGTCGTGTAAATTAGAAGATGAGATTTAGGGGGTGTGCTGTGAGGGTGCACAGTTGATCCTCACGGGTCGTCACCACTAAAAGTGATGACGCTCGAGCATCATTAAAGCATTGTTAGCAAAGCATGAAGCATTGTTAGCAAAGCATAATATCATCTCAACAAAATCATCTGACAAGCTGATTTGTAGGTGAGCTAGGTACGAGGACGAGGACTAGGTAAGCTCTGGGGTAACGTGGTGTGTTGCCTAGAAAGTATGTATCGCAGTCACCGTATGGCTAGGTATCAAGTGTTGAGGTCATGTTGTAGTTAAGTTGACTGTTGCTAGGTTGGTTACAACGCCGTAGTAGGCTTAGTAAGTAGGTTGAGTAAGTAGGTTGAGTAAGCTTTAGGTTACCTATTTGGGTGATATTTATCTTAGCTAATGCCTGCGCCTGTGATACAGCACATTATAGTTGAGTATGAAGTATTTGTCCTCTAAACCTTTGCCCTCTAAACCTTTGTCCTCTAAACCTTTTCTCTCTAAACCTTTTCTCTCTAAACCTTTGCCCTCTAAACCTTTGCCCTCTAAACCTTTGCTCGCTGAATCCGGGTTGAAGCTATTACGACCTCAGCTTGGACTATTGATAGAAACAACAGTAAAAATAACAAAGGTTGTATAGAAATAGGAGGTCTCTTTATGGGATCATCTGCACCAATAAACGTCGTTACTCGCATTGCCCCTTCGCCTACAGGCGACCCCCACGTAGGCACAGCTTACATTGGGCTATTTAACTATGCGTTCACCAAACAGCACGGTGGACGGTTTATTTTGCGCATCGAAGACACTGACCGAGAGCGCTACAGTGCGCAGTCAGAAGCGCGTATTTTAGAGATGATGACATGGCTAGGGATTCGTCCAGATGTAAGTCCTGACCAGCTCTCAGACGATAAAGGTCCTTACCGCCAAAGTGAGCGGCTCGAGCTGTATCAGCAACATGCCAACACGCTCTTAGAAGGTGGTTTTGCTTACCGAGCGTTTGAAACGGCCGAAGAGCTCGAGCAAATCAAAGAAGATATGCGCCGCCGCGGAATTCAAGGCGGCTACGACGGACGCGCGCGCAACTTACCCAGCGAAGAAAGTGACCGGCGGGCTGTAGCGGGTGAACCTTTTGTAATTCGTTTAAAAGCACCGCTTACTGGCGAAACAGCGTTCAAAGACGAACTGCGCGGTCTAGTGCGGTTTAACAACGCAGAAATTCGCGACATGGTGCTCTTAAAAAGCGACGGTTACCCCACTTACCACCTAGCAAACGTGGTGGACGATCACCTTATGGGTGTAACTCACGTGATTCGCGCTGAAGAGTGGATTACTAGCACGCCTATTCACGTACTGCTCTATGAAGCGTTTGGTTGGCAAGTGCCGCAGTTTATTCACATGCCACTGCTGCGCAACCCAGACAAAAATAAAACTAAAATTAGCAAACGCAAACTAGATACCAGCGTGGATTCATACCGCGATCAAGGGTTTTTACCCGAAGCGCTGCTCAACTTTTTAGGTAACCTCGGTTGGAGTATGCCAGACGGACGTGAGTACTTCAATTTAGATGCCATGATCGATAACTTCGACATCACCCGGGTGTCTTTGGGCGCACCTGTGTTTGACCTGAAAAAATTGCGGCACGTAAACGCGCACTACATTCAGCAGATGGATGTTGAAGACCTAGCTGAGCGGGCGCGCCCATTTCTAGACGCAGCTGGTCACACCACCGACAACGAAGATTATCTGCTAGATGTACTCTACGTGCTGCAACCAAGAGTTGAAACCTTACAAGACTTTGTGACCCAAAGCCGTTATTTCTTTTCTGAAGACTACGGATTCAACGATGACGCCAAGAAAAAGTTAACTGCCGGGCAGGGCTACATTAGCGACCTCGAGCGGGAGCTTGCCTTACTTGACTCGTTTGATCCAGATAGTGTTGCCGACGCCATCGATGACTACATTCAGTCGCGCAGTTTGTCTAAAGGCAAAGTTTTGCCGCCCCTGCGGGCAGCCCTCACGGGCACCATGCAGTCACCAGATATTATTGAAGTGGCTAGTATTTTAGGGCGCAGACGGGTGCTATCTCGTTTGGGGCGGGCTTTGCAACTTGTTACCTCGGGCTTACCTGATGACCACCCAATTAAAGAAGACAAAACTGCAAAAGCTAGCATCACTAAAGAGGGTGCTACTAAAGATGCTGCCAAACGCAACGACCCTAAACACAACGATACTAAACACAACGATACTAAACGCAACGACCCCAAACACGCGCCCAAGCGTGAACCGGTGAGCTAGTGGCCTGGTTCGATAAGCTCCGTGCAGGGCTAGACAAAACTCGCGGCGTTTTAACTACCGATGTCCGCGAGTTAGGTAAGTCGTGGGAGATGGACTGGGACGACCTCGAGTTTGCCCTCATTGCCGCAGACACAGGGGCCAATATAGCCGCAGCTGTGGTGGCTGAAACCAAAAAGCAACGCGAGTTGGGCATCAGTTTTCAGGACGCCCTCGAGCAAGCTTTACTTGACCAACTTGAACCTGACCGCATGCGCCAAAAGTTGCGCCGAGTTGGGTTTGCACTTGACGTCACTCGCAACATGGTAGACGTATCTGGCAAGGTCATTATGATGGTGGGCGTTAACGGGGTAGGCAAAACGACTACTATTGCTAAATTGGGACAGTATTACCAGCGCTTTGGCAAGTCGGTCATGTTTGCTGCTGGCGATACCTTTCGGGCTGCGGGTAGTGCCCAGCTTGCCGTTTGGGGTGAGCGTTTAGACATTCCCACCATCACGGGTGAAGCTGCTAGTGACCCAGGTGCCGTTGCGTTTGATGGGGCAACAGCTCGCAAAGATCAAAACCTTGACTTATTGTTTGTGGACACCGCCGGGCGCTTACACACCAAACACAACCTCATGTAAGAACTTAAAAAGGTGAAACGCGTTGTGGGCAAAGCAGATGACGGCGAACCGGGCGAAGTTTGGTTAGTGCTAGATGCAGTCACTGGGCAAAATGGGCTCGAGCAAGCCCGCAAATTTCACGACTCGGTTGGTCTCACCGGAGTGATTGTAACCAAACTAGATGGTACTGCCAAAGGCGGTATTTTGCTACCAATTGCTCGAGAGTTGGGCATTCCTATTAAATTTATTGGTGTAGGCGAGCAAGCAGAAGACCTTCAACCTTACGATGCCGCTGCATTTGTTCAGGCCCTTTTGGGTATGCCACAAGCTGCTTAGTACCAACAGTGAATAACGGCATCATCTCTAGGTCAGGACAAGTATGACACCAAACGCACATCCAGCCGATAGTTTTTCGTTTTGGCAGCAACTTAGTGACCAGCATGTTGGGGTTGCTGGTGGGACGGCTTTGCTGCAACCTCATGTGCCGTTATTACTAGCTAATGCAGTCTGGCAACCAGAGGTAAACAAGCTTGCTGACGTGCGTGGCGTTTATGAACCGCATGGTATTCAAGCAGGGGTTGTGGTGACACATGCTAATGAGGGGCTCGAGTACGCCCTTAGCCAACACAACTACGCACCAAAGATGCAATTTGCTGTGTCACCCCTCAGCTCACAAGCAACCTCACCTCAGCAAAGAGCGTCAGATATTGCCAGCTTTAGTGCTGATGACTGTGTTATTGAGCAAGTGAGCTGGACGGAGTCGGGGCGCATCGGTGAGGTGCTAGCGATGGGGTACGACTACCTTACCTACAGTACAGCGTTGGGCATTTTGCTGGCGCAGGTACTGCAAGATCAGCCTCACTTGCAAGCTTATCTGGCGTTTTCAGGTAAGACGGTGTCAAGTAAGACGGTGTCAAGTGAGGCGGTGTCAGGTAAGGCAGTTGACGACCCACCCGAGGGTGCCATGCTGACGCATCCTTATGAAGGCAGCTTGCGCGTGCTGATGCTAGCAGGCAAACCACAAGCACAACAGGCACTTATTCACCGCCTACAAGCTGAAGCAACAGAGTTGGCTGTGATTGCGGAGTTGCTCGAGTACCAAGCTGTTACAACACCACAATCTGTGTTTCCACAAGCATCTCAGGTGTTCACATATTGGGGGCATTTCTCTTAAGGCGCTAACTTGCGCTAACTTGCTACGTGTAGTTCGTAACTTACGACGAACTACGATGAGCTACAGCGAACTACGATGAACTACAGCGAACTACGATGAACTACAGCGAACTACGATGCACCGTCGTCTTTTGACTGCATTAAGTAGCCGCCCATGTTAATAAAAAACAACACCGAGCAAAACAACCACATCGCCAGTGAAATAACGCCGATGGTGAAACTGAGCGCGCCCGGTGTACCCTGAATAATTTCAATCACCCCAACAACCAAGGTAATAACGCCAATGATGAATAGGGTGATGAGGATATTGCGTTTGTCGCGTTTGGTTTTGCCGAGTTCTAAACTGCTCTTAGCCATATTAATGTGTCCTGCTTTCTATCTTATCGAGAGGTCTATGGAGCATTGCAATTCAAAGGTGCTTCTATTTTAGGCATGTAAATAGCGTCGCAGTTTGTTGCTGATAACAAAAGATAAGTTAACGGCGTGCGAGTTCGCTGTCGATAAATTGTTGAGCAACCCGGCCAGATAAGCCATTACCCCATTTGGCAAAGTTGATGGCGCGGGCCTCGAGCTCGTCATCTACCACTAAGCTCAGTTGCTCAGCTAAGCCTTGAACAATTGTTAGATACGCGCGTTGATTGGCGTTTGGAAAGGTGATCGTAAGCCCAAAACGGTCTGCTAGTGCGAGTCGTTCGTGTTGCGTGTCCCACGCGTGAACGTCGTCGTCCAGTGGGTCGGGGCGGTCGCGCAAACGCTCAGTCACCAAGTGGCGGCGATTACTAGTGGCATAAATGAGGATGTTGTCTGGACGGCGCTGCAGGGCTCCCTCGAGCAATGTCTTCAGTGGATGATAGCGGTCGTCACCCACCTCAAAACTGAGGTCGTCAACAAAGACAATAAAACGGGTAGGTTGTTTGCCTAAAACCTCAACAATGTTGGGAAGTTCGGCTAAATCTTGGGCAAACACTTCAACAACACGTAAGCTAGACCCTGCGTACTCTCGCAATAGACTTTTGACAGCCGTAGATTTTCCGCTCCCACGTGGTCCATAAAGAAGTGTGTGTTGAGCAGGTTTGGCAGCTAAAAAGGTCTCGGTGTTTGTTTTTAGTGCGTTGAGTTGTATTTCTAAACCCACAAGTTGAGCCATGCTAGGAAGCGTGGGCTCAGCAATACCGGTAAGCTGGCCAGCGTGCCAATGAAGGGCAACGTAACGCGCTTGCTGGCCGGTACCGTGCTGGCGGTAGTGTGCTAAGAGGTCTTGCAAAATATCTTGCGGATGCACCTCGAGCTGTTGCAAGTTACGAGCTAGAGCGCTAGTAGCAGGGTGAACGTAACCTGCTGGCGCAAGTTCATGTAAAGGTGGTAACACAGTGCCAGTGAGGCTCATAACCTCGCCGAGTTCGTAGTGCCAGTTGCGGCGCACCAAATTAAGTAAGTTCTCGATGTCACTGAGCGCGCCAGCCTCGAGCCCGCTAGGTAAACCCTCTGAGCTAGCTATACGTAGACTGGCTTGGGCGAGGCTCGAGTCCTCAAATAACAAACTGTCAGCTACAGCGGTAGCCACGTCTGGTAAACCAGCTTCTGCCAAACTTTTGTAGAGCAAGCGGTAAGTTGGTACTAAATCAACTTGTCCAAGGTCGTAAATGATGGTGTTGAGCGCAAACAAAGACTCACCCCAAGGTTTGCGCGAAAGTTGGTCGAAGATAAAAAGTTCAGTCACAGATTGTGCCTCGTTCGTTAGTTAATTTTTATTTTACAGCGGTTCTAAGATTGGTTTCCCCACACTGAAGGGGTCAATGTCTACTCCCCTAGGTCGCACGCGCAACTGCCTCAGGCAGTTACTCGTAAAAACGCTATTAGAATCAAGTGCCATGTGTTCAAGTAACACATTTGCGAAAATACTTTATTTGACTAAGTAGTTATCTCGTAAGCACACAAGTATCTGGTACATCTAAGCGACTAAAAACTAGGATCATACCCTTTCCGGTTATTTTGGTAACAAAGTAACCCGAGCGGAGCGAGCAGAAACAGATACCAAGTCCGACTAGAACGTAATGAACTCCGTAGGAGTTTATGATGTGTTTTGTCGGACTTGGTATCAGGTCTAGTTATACTAAAGTGTTTTTTTGCATGGCAAAACGTGCCATGCAAAAAACGCGTGAGCGTGTACCCTTAGACGATTCAGATTATGACATCCTCGAGTCAATTTAGTATTAGATAGTGCAACAGTGCGCAAACATATGAAAGCATCACTATATCACGATAAATATAGCAGCTTAGTTTGTAGTTATTGGCGTTTTTATGTATGAAAGTTAGTCAGAGGATCCTGAGCTAATAGGCGTGCTGCTACAGGTTTGAAAGTGCGGCGATGTAAACGACAAGGACCCTGTTCAGTGAGGGCCGCAAGGTGGCGGCTCGAGCCATACCCTTTGTTGCTCACAAACGCATACTGTGGGTAGGACGCATGTGCACGGCGCATAAACGTATCCCGGGTTGTCTTGGCAAGAATACTTGCAGCGGCAACCTGCAAGCTCGTGCTATCCGCTTTGGCAGGTGCGAGTACGGGGTACGGACGAGCTAGTTTAAGGTAATCTGTCACCAGTCCGTCGAGGGGTGTGCCTGCAGTTAGTAAGACTGTTTCTAAAACATCTAGTGCGCGTTCAGCAGCTAGGTGGGTTGCTGCTAGTACGTTGTGTTCGTCAACCTCGTAAGCGGTAGTAAACCCGACAGCCCAGCTGAGGGCAATAGTTTTGATGTGGTTGGCAAGGATATCTCTGCTGGTTTCGGCAATGGTTTTAGAGTCGTTGATGGTGTCGTAAGCCTTTTTGGGTAGGGTGTTAGGAAGTATCACAATGCCTACCACGACGGGCCCAGCGAGTGCGCCGCGTCCGGCTTCGTCAAGCCCGGCGACCTGCTTACAGCCTTGTTGCCAGAGTTGTTGCTCGAGCTCCCAGCTTGGGTGCGTGTTTAAATGGCTAACTTTGTGTCCCATGATTAAAACTGATGGTAGTATTCACGCATCTCAAATAGCTTGTTCTGTTAGATGTTGGCTATGCTGCTAGTGCTTGCGCGGTTAATGCTTGTGCTGTTAATGCCTATGTTGTTGCGTCGCTTTAGCCATCAGCACGTTGTGAATGGCGATTTCTGTGCCGCCCTCGACATCCTTATCACCGCTAAGACTCGAGTTGGGTTGCTGCTGCACGTAGTTGCCATGGGCATCAAGTTGCCACGCTAAGCGGTTATCGCTTAAAGCTAACCTCAACAGGTCAATGAGACGGTGCTGCAAATCAGGGTCATAAATAGGTACCACAGCTTCAATGCGGTCAGACAAGTTGCGCCGTTTCCAGTCAGCGCTGCCAATAAAAATATCTGGCGTTGAGGTTGAAGTATTGCCCGACTGTTCACTATTATCTGCTTGTTCAAACGCCTGCGAGCCATTGCCAAAGTAGAACATGCGGTCATGTTCCAAAAAACGTCCAATGATGCTACGCACGCGGATGTTGTCGCTGTAGCCCGCCAGGCCAGGACGCAAACGGCAATGACCGCGGATAATCAAGTCGATGCTGACGCCTGCTTGGGAAGCGCGGTACAGGCTGTGGATAATGGGCAAATCATCTAGCCCATTCATTTTCGCAATAATGCGCCCGCAACCACGCTCTTGCTGAATGGCAATTTCCCGCTCAATGAGGCTTATCATGCGTTTGCGCATATCGCGGGGGGCAATTACCAACGATTGATAGTGCTGTTTGGGCGCGTAGCCTGTAATGTGGTGAAACAAATCAACCAGGTCATCAGCGATGTCTTCGTGGCAGGTGAATAACCCTAAGTCGGTGTAAAGACGGGCAGTTTTGCTGTTGTAGTTGCCTGTGCCAATATGGCAATAAGTGCGAATGCCGTCAGGTTCTTGGCGCACAATCAGCATGACCTTGGCGTGAATTTTAAGACCCACCAGTCCGTACGCCACGTGCACGCCGGAGTCTTCGAGCTGTTCGCCCCACTCGATGTTGTTGGCTTCATCAAACCGAGCTTTGACCTCAACTAGGGCGGCAACTTGTTTGCCTTGTTCAGCAGCCCGAATGAGTGCTGCAACAATTGGCGAGTCGTTGGAGGTGCGGTAGAGCGTTTGTTTAATGGCGAGCACATGGGGATCGTTCGAGGCCTCTTCCAATAACCTTTGGACAGTCGCCCCAAACGTTTCATAAGGGTGATGCACAAGCACATCACCTTCACGAATAATGTCAAAAATACTGCGTTTGTCGCCGGTATTGGTGCGTTGGTTAAAGCGCCGTGGCGTCATAGGTTGCCAGTCGCTGTAGAGGTGCTCAGCTAAAGCTGTGCTCGCTAGCGGGATGTTGGCTAAGTCGCCGCAGTCACTAAGCTCGAGCATACCCCCTTCAAAAATATCCTCAGCGCGCATTTCTAGGTGGGCAACCAAATAATCACGTAGGTCAGCTGGCATGTCCCTACCAACCTCGAGCCGCACCACGGGTGCAAAACGGCGCTCGCGTAATTCTTCAGAAATAACCGACAGCAAATCTTCCGCTTCTTCTTCGTCGCGGCGTACGTCGGCGTTGCGGGTTACCCGAAATGGGTACACACCTTGTACTGTCATGCCTGGAAACAGTTCGTCAACATGATGGGCAATGACTTGCTCGAGGGGAATAAATTGCGCTGTGGTATTAGCTGGAGCATCTTCATGAGGTGTCAACGTGACCCAACGCCCCCGGCTTATGGGTACTTTAAGGCGCACAAACGACGGTCCAGTGCGTTTAGCGCGCCCGTAGCCAAACTCCTCATGACTAGCCTGTGCGTGTTGTGTAGCTGTTTCAGGCACAAGGCGAATCGCTAGCGACAAGCTGAGGTTGGAAATAAATGGAAACGGCCGTCCTGGGTCAACGGCGAGCGGGGTCAAAATAGGGTAGATGTTCTTGCGGAAATAGGCTTTGAGGTCGCGTTTTTGTGCGTGGTTAAGCTCACTATAGTCTTTCACCACCACACCAACCTCGGCTAAAGCTGGGCGCAAGGTATCCACCCAAATATGGTCAATGGCAGCGTAAAGGTCGCGGGTGGCGTCGCCAATGAGCGTAAGCTGCTCAGCTGGCGTGCGCCCGTCGGGCGAGGTGCTCATGACACCAGCAGCGTGTTGCCGCAGTAGCCCGCCGACACGCTTTTGAAAAAACTCGTCTAGGTTACTAGCGGCAATGCTCAAAAAGCGAACCCGCTCGAGTAGCGGTGTGCGTGGGTCAACAGCTTGGTAAAGCACCCGCCAATTAAAATCAATATCACCCAGTTCGCGGTTAAAGTAGAGCCTTGGTTCGTCTAGCTTAGCTCCGGCAGGTACAGGCCTCGGCGCAGTGGCTTTGGGGAGTGAGTGATTCATGAGCAGCGGTAGGTTGGTACGCGTATCTTCAGCAGCTAAGGTTGACACATCTACTTGATCTTGGTGTGCTTGAGGTTGGTGTGCTTGATCTTGGTGTGCTTGATCTTGGTCGAACATTGCAGCAGTCTCAGGGTTTTTAGTAGTAGATACCGCTCGAGGATGGGTTGCTTGAGTTGCTTTGACATTAATCATTTGTGATGTGCTTGCCTCATTAGTTTCGCCATGATGAGTTTCGCCATGATGAGTTTCGCCATGATGAGGTTTATCATCACGAGCTTTGCCCTCATGAGATTTGGGATGTACGGCTGCGTCTGACGTAGAGGCATTAGGTGTGTGTGAATCAGTCATAATTGTTTATCCGTTCATGTGTTAGCGCAACGTGTCTCGAGGCTCACTAGCTACTCGTCAGCGAGAATGGTCATCAATAAAGATAATATTAGTTTATGACGTCAGCAGCTTGTAGTGTGTCAGATTGGTGTCAGCTTGAAGAGGTGAAGTATTCATATGGTAATGAAAATGTGGCCTGGCTCGAGCAAGTGTGATGATCAATATCTCTAGGTCATGACATCTGTTAGGTTATGACATCTGTTAGGTTATGACATCTGTTAGGTTATGACATCTGTTCTCTGTTAGGTTATGACCTCTGTTCTCTGTTAGGTCATGACCTCTGTAC
>CAZMCW010000038.1:0-6751 GCA_964564405.1 uncultured bacterium | reverse complement strand
TCTGTTCTCTGTTAGGTTATGACCTCTGTTCTCTGTTAGGTCATGACCTCTGTACATGGCGACAATGACGTCCTCGAGATAACAATCAAGCAACCAGATAACAATGAAGCAACCATGATGACGTCAGACAGTGTCATTAGCAAAGTAGGTGGCGATTGTCCCTGTGATTATCTGGAAAACTGTTATAAGCTCGAGCAACAGTATGTTAAGCTGGCGACACATTTGTTGGGCTGTGTATTGAATTTATGTCAGGAGCAACCAAAACAGAACTTAGACCCTGCCTTAACGTCCACGTACTGATAACATCTTGATGACGTATTGATAACGTTCACGCAATCATCTTTAACCTAACGCAGATAAGGGGTTGACCTTGAAACACTGGTTTATCTTTGCCACAACATTGTTGCTTGCCTTGCTTACAGGGTGTGCCAACCTAGCAGGCGGAAGCCATGCTGAAGCTGAACATGAGGGAATGTCTGCAGGTCGCAGCTTAGTTGAGATTCTCGATACACCCGCACCTAAAACGCAGGATTTGCGCCTTATAAATATTCGTCCTGGCGGCAATGTAACCGATTCGCGCATTCCTAGAGAACCAGGTGACGCACTTGTGATTGACATCAAACCGCCTATTCCAGCCCCTGAAGACCTCGACTACGCACCTGAAGCGGTTAAGCGCGTTGCTCATGCTGGTGAGCATGATGACGAGACTATGGAGCATGCTGAGGCTGACCACAGTGACCACAGCGAAGAGTCTCACATGGAAGGTATGGAAGCTGCTGAGGCTGTTGACGCACTACCCGGTGGCGAATTATCCAGTAGCGAAGATAGTTTGCGCGCGCAAGTGCAAGAGCTTACCGCCAAAGCGCAGGAACTAACTGAGAGGCTCGAGCGCCTCAGTAATCAGTAAACGGACGCCTAAGTTTAAGTTAATCAAGGCGAGATCTGTTCTCGCCTTTTTTCTTGGTTGACCTTCGTAAGTATGATTCATCATGGGTGATGAACGTCTTAGCGATTATCACCATGATGAATGTCACCAACTGCGGTTACCGAGGGTCAATATGTTAAGGTGATTAAGCAGAAACCTTCCTGGAGACAGGACAAATGTCCCACGAAGTTCCTTCTAATTGACGCATACAATGGTCTTATTACAAAGGTGACAATTGTGTGACACATCACTTAACAAAATCTGTTAGCAACAACGGCTTAACTATAGTTTTTTCATTAGTCTCATCCTCAATCGTATATTTGAGCGCAAAAAAGATATTGAACCCTCTAAGTCCACCTACTTTTGATCTGTGAAAGCAAGCCAAGTTCGTAAGTACGCCATAAACACGCAAATTCACCATAACTAATCCAAAAAATTTATTTACCCACAAAATACAGAACACAGATATCAGGGATCTTAGATTGGCATTTGTTGCAATTGTCTCATAAACCTCAATGCGGATTCAGCTTGAACAACTGGGATGTCTTATCCAGAAACGCTGATACCGTCACTACACCACGCACACTTCGTGCGAGTAAGGTTGGAAGTTAATGAACTATCTCCGTAGAGTTTCTACAGTGCAGCTTGCCGCGCTGGCGATTATCTCCACGTGGTTAATTATTATTCAAGGTGCGTTTGTGCGCGCCACGGGTTCAGGTGCGGGTTGCGGCCGGCATTGGCCAACCTGCAACGGTGAAGTTGTACCCCTTGCGCACACCACAGAGTCACTTATTGAGTTCAGTCACCGTTTGCTGTCTCTAGTGATTTTACTTATCGGTACGTGGCTTGTCGTACGTGCGTTTAGAGAACGCCGCAAGAACCGTGCGGTGTGGGTATCTTCTTTGGTTGCCTATGTTTTATTACTCAATGAGGCCTTTTTAGGTGCGTTAACAGTGCTGTGGGGTCTCACTGGTGACAATGTCAGTATGGCTAGGGGGCTTATGGTAGCCGCCCATTTGGTCAACTCACTACTACTCATTGGCGCACTGGCAGTTGCTTACTTTTTTGCCAAAAATCCATCTGCTCGGTTGCGCTGGCGTGGCAACGTTGGATTATCTACTGTGTTACTCATGGGCGTACTCAGTATGTTGCTGCTTATGTTTTCAGGGGGCATTGCCTCGATGGGAAATACTATGTTCCCCTCGGAAACACTGCAAGAAGGTATCGCCCAAGATTTTAATCCAGAAGCTCACTTGCTCATCCGCTTGCGCATTTTGCACCCAGTTTTGGGGATGACTGTAGGTACCTATCTGTTGGTCCTTTTAGGACTTGTCTGGTGGCTCAAACCCGCTGATGACATCAAACGCATTTGCCGCTGGCTAGCAGGTACGTATTTGGCACAACTGGCAATTGGGCTAGTTAATTTGGTATTGCTTGCGCCCATTGTGTTGCAGCTTTTACACCTTGGGGTAGCAACTATTATCTTTGCGCAGTTGTCGCTGCTAGGTGCAGCTGCATTAGCAAGTCCAGTTCGCCGCATGCTGCCACGTATGGAAGCAGTCAACGTAGACCACATGGAGCACGCCACATGAGTATGTCTCAGTCTGAACATACAGCGGTAGATCAACCAGTTTCTGAACAAACAACGACAGATCAACCAGCTAGTGTGGTGAGTTATGTCGAACCGCTAGCTGCTGAAGAAACGGTTCAACCAACGGTACCAGCACGCCCTACATGGCGTGATTACATGACGCTGACCAAACCCAAGGTCATTAGCTTGTTGCTATTTACCACGGTTGGGGCCATGTTTATTGCGGCTCGAGGCCTACCTCAACCCCTCATGTTACTCGGGCTTCTTATTGGCGGTTATATGTCAGCAGGTGCTGCCGGCGTTTACAACATGATCTACGACCGTGACATAGACGCCAAAATGAAACGTACCGCCAAGCGCCCTACAGTAACTGAAGTAATTCCAACTCAGCACGCGCTTATCTTTGCAATCTCATTGACCTTAGGGTCGTTTGTGGTGATTGCGCTTGTGTCTAACCTGCTAGCAGCACTTTTGTCGTGGGCAGGTATTGCTTTTTACGTCATTATTTACACCATGTGGCTCAAGCGGAGCACCTGGCAAAATATTGTTATTGGTGGAGCTGCTGGGGCCATCCCGCCACTTGTGGGTTGGGCGGCTGTCACAGGTGAACTAAGTTTTATGGCGTGGCTTTTGTTTGCACTTGTCTTTATGTGGACGCCTGTCCACTTTTGGGCGCTAGCATTGCTCATTAAAGATGATTACACCAAGGTGGGTGTTCCTATGGCCCCAGCTGTTATCGGCGAGCGGGCAACGGTCATGCACATGGTGATGTACACAGCCCTCACGATTATTTTGACGCTGGTTCCGTTTGTGATGCGCGAACTTACCTTTGGTTACTTTGTGGCTGCGTTTTTACTCAACGCTGCACTTTTGTTTAGAGTGCTCAAGCTCTACTGGTTAGTGCGCCACGACCAGAAGGTTGAACGACCTGTTGCTCTAAATCTCTACAAGTTTTCGATGACCTATTTAGCCCTTTTATTTTTGAGTATGGCAGTTGATCGGGCGTTTTTATGAGTGTGCTTAGCTATGCAACACCTAAACATTTGACACCTAGACCTCTAGTACCTAGGCATATGAGTGAAAGCTACAGACAAGTGAAAGTGAGGATGGAAGCGTGACGCGAGGCTTAAAACTAGTTGGACTCTTGGTGTGGTTAAGTACCATGATTAGCTATGCTCAAGAGCAACTGCCCTTTTTAAACCAACCTAACGTGCTCAATGGCGCGAGTCCCAACGCACGTGAAGTTGAAGGCTTATTTTGGTGGGTCATTGGGCTTAGTGTGCTGGTACTGCTGGTAGTTGTTGCTTTTTTAGGCGCGGCAATTGTGCGCGGTATTCAAGAGCGCAACTTAACAGATGAACCTCCTCAAATCCACGGCAACTTGGCTTTAGAAGTCACCTGGACGGCTGTACCCCTGCTAATTTTAGCTTTTTTGCTCGTGCTCACAGTTGGCTCAATTTACCGTCTAAGCGGTTTTGCGGCCCCTGAAGAGGCTCTTGAAGTAAACGTTTGGGGTCAGCAGTTTTGGTGGGAGTTTCAATACCCGGAAAATGGCGTTGTTACTGCTAATGAACTTGTTGTACCCGTGGGGCGTCCGGTCAAGTTAAATTTGCGCTCGAGAGACGTTATGCACAGCTTTTGGATGCCGCAGTTTGCGGGTAAAACGGATTTAGTTCCTGGCAATAACCGCGCCCAATGGTTTACACCTGAACAAGAAGGCCTTTACTACGGACAGTGTGCAGAACTGTGTGGCGACTCACACGCCAATATGCGCCTTAGGATTGTGGCACTAGCACCCGAAGAATATGCCCAATGGGTTGAGGCGGCAAATACGCCTGCGCAAGTATCTTCTGAGCAACTTGTGCAACAGGGGTCACAACTGTTTATTAGTAAAGGGTGCGTTAACTGCCATGCGGTTCAAGGCGTCAACGTCTATAACCGAGTTGGACCTGACCTGAGTCACATTGGTAGCCGTACTAGCATTGGCGCAGGAATTCTAGCCAATAATCACGACAACATGGTGCGTTGGTTGCGCTATACCGACGTTGTCAAACCAGGTGTACGTATGCCCAATTTAGGGTTAAACCAAGAAGAAGCTGAGGCTATCAGTACATACTTGAGTGAATTAACTTTACCCAACGTAGACATAGCTGCGTTTATTGGTGAAGACAAGCTACAACAAACAAACGAAGAAAATACCATCACCCTACAAGCGCACGTGCTAGGAGGAAATTAGTGAGCAGTATTACCGCCAGACCAGAGGCTAGAACAGCAGGTACGCCTGCGTGGTGGCTCGATTTACTGGTCACCGTTGACCACAAAAAAATTGGCCTCATGTATTTGGTCACCAGCTTTGTCTTTTTTGCACTAGGTGGTGTTGCTGCGCTACTTATTCGCATTCAGTTATCCCGTCCGAACATGGAATTTTTGGTTGGGCAGTTCTACAACCAAATTTTGACCATGCACGGCTCAACCATGCAGTTTTTGTTCATTATTCCAGTTGCGGCAGCGTTCGGTAACTACTTTGTACCCTTGATGATTGGCGCGCGCGACATGGCGCTTCCGCGCATGAATGCGTTTGCGTATTGGTTGTACTTGTTTGGCGGTTTGCTTATTTATGCTGCACCACTTTTTGGCGGCATGGCAGAAGGCGGTTGGGTAGCTTACTTTCCGTTCTCGAGCAGTGAATACCAACCTAGTGCTGGGCTAGACACTTGGATTTTAGGCCTACAGCTGGTGGGGTTTGCGTCTATTTTTGGTGGCATGAACATTATTGCTACGGTGGTTAACTTGCGCGCCCCCGGCATGGGCTGGCGGCAAATCCCCATGTTTGTGTGGGCGATGATTGCCACCTCGTTTTTGCAAGTGCTGGCTACCCCCGGCATTACGGCAGCCACTATGCTCACCTACCTTGACCGCACGATTGATATTAGCTTGTTCAACCCGGCTATCGGCGGCGATCCCATTTTGTACCAGCACTTGTTTTGGTTTTACTCGCACCCAGCGGTGTACATTATGGTCTTGCCGTGGTTTGGGATTGTGTCCGAGATGCTACCTGTGTTTAGCCGTAAGCCTATTTTTGGTTATACCGCGCTCGCAGGTGCCACCATGGGCATCGCACTCGTGAGCTTTTTGGTGTGGGCGCACCATATTTTTACGAGCATGGGTAGTCCGCTACTCAACTCTGTATTTGCGTTTACCACCATGCTGGTTGCCGTGCCCACTGGGGTCAAAATTTTCAACTGGATAGCAACGGTCTGGCGAGGGAAAATTGTTTTTAATACCGCTATGCTCATGTCGTTGTGTTTTATCTTTTTGTTCACCATCGCCGGGATTACGGGTGTAGCACTTGCAGTTGTGCCGTTTACCTGGCAAATGCACGATTCGTACTGGGTAGTCGCTCACTTCCACAACGTGCTCATCGGCGGCAGTGTGTTCATCATTTTTGCGGGTGTATTTTACTGGTTCCCCAAGATGACTGGGCGCATGCTCGATGAAACGCTAGGTAAGTGGCTTACCGGGCTTTGGTTTGTTGGCTTTATGGTGACTTACTTCCCACACTACGTTCTGGGGTTATTGGGTATGCCACGCCGTATTTACACCTATCAAGACGGCCTTGGGTGGGGCATTTGGAATGCAATTTCGTCTCTGGGCTCGTTTATGTTAGCGGCTGGCTTTTTACTGTTTGTCTACAATGTGGTCATTAGCTTACGCAAACCCAAAGATGCTGGTGACAACCCGTGGGATGCTTACTCGTTAGAATGGGCTACCTCGAGCCCACCACCTGCTTACAACTTTGGGTTTAATTTCCCTACTACCTACAAAAGCGAGCGCCCCCTCTATGACTGGAAGAAGATGGGTGTGTGGCCACCTGCTGAGTCTGAGCGCTTAAAGCCAGAAGAAATCCATCTGCCAAATGCAAGCTACTGGCCTATTTTAACTACAGTTGGCCTCACCGTAATGCTCATTGGTATGGTGCTCCAAGGTGGACTAACGTGGTTAGGTCTAGCGATCACCTTAGTCTCTGCAATTGCGTGGTCGTTTGAACCTGCGTTTGAAAGTGAAGAGATTGAACTAGAAGTTCAACACCACAACCGCACCAGCATGAACAACGGCATGCTCAGCACCTATTGGTTCTTAGGCTCTGAGATTGCCCTGTTCCTCATGATGTTTTCGGCCTATTTCTACTTGTTATTTACAGGCCGCATGGCAGATATGCCTGCTGAAATGCCCAA
>CAZMCW010000037.1:7622-21539 GCA_964564405.1 uncultured bacterium | reverse complement strand
GTTTGCCTGTTGTCCAGCAGATGATTATGGCCCGCACGCCTACCGAACGTGCTGAATCTCTAGATGCACTCCTACCTTTACAACGCGCTGACTTTGAAGGCCTCTTTACGGCGATGGACGGACATCCAGTTATCATCCGCCTTATTGACCCGCCCTTACACGAATTTTTGCCCTCGTATGAAAGCTTGTTACACGACCTAAGCGAACTTAAAATGCAGCTCCCTCACGTGACAAGCATGAAAGACATTGACGCGCTGCTAGCAGAGATTAACACCAAGCAGGGTTACCTCGAGCGGGTTACCGCCCTTCATGAAGCCAACCCCATGCTTGGCACGCGCGGCGTGCGTTTGGGGCTTATTATTCCTGAACTGACCGCCATGCAAGTGCAAGCTATTTTTGAGGCCGCCGTAAATTGTGCCAAACGCGGCGTCACCGTGCAACCTGAAGTGATGATTCCACTCACCTGCCACGTCAACGAACTTGCCATTCAACAGCGCGCCCTAGAAGATGTTGCCAAACACGTTATGGACGCTGCCAAACAAACGATTACTTACAAGTTTGGCACCATGATTGAAATTCCTAGAGCGGCCCTTACAGCAGGTGAACTTGCAGGCATCGCCGAGTTTTTCTCGTTTGGCACCAACGACCTCACCCAAACAACCTTTGGCATTTCCCGTGATGACGCTGAAGCAGGCTTCTTGGTGGACTACCTAGAACGCGGTGTGCTGAGCGACAACCCCTTTGCTACTCTTGACCAACGTGGTGTTGGCCAACTTATGAAACTTGCCCTCGAGCAAGGTAGAGCTGCCCGGCCGGGGCTCGAGGCCGGTATTTGCGGCGAGCACGGTGGTGACCCTAAAACCATTGCGTTTTGCCACAGCTTGGGGCTTAACTACGTCAGTTGCTCACCTTTCCGTGTACCCGTTGCCCGCCTAGCAGCTGCCCACGCTGCCCTTGACAATCCTAGACAAGCACCTACAAATTCCCAAAGACCGCTCGTCCACGGTTAAAGCTTTTCGCGTTAAGGTCTCTAGCATCAGAGTTTTTAGCGTTAAACCTTCTCGTTCACAGGTAGAGTTGCACTATAGGTCATGTTGTGGTGTGCTGTTTAAGCTAACAGCATGTTTGAGCGTCAATGCAAGCTTTCGCAAACCTCACGCATCTACGCCGCTCACCTAAGAACTTCACGTCCCTCAATTGTGCCACTGTAGCGTTTATATAACGTTTGCAGTGGCATCTTTTTATGCTTATTTGATACCCTTTCCGGTTATTTTGGTAACAAAGTAACCCGAGCGGCTCCGAGCGTTGCGCGAGACAACTCGCGAGCACAAACAGATACCAAGTCCGACTGGAAAGTAATAAACTCCTGTGGAGTTTATGGTGTGTTTTGTCGGACTTGGTATGAGGTGGCTACACGTGTTTTAATCATGCAAAAAAGTGGATATTCATGCAAACGTTAGATAGCCCAACAGAATTTAAGTACAAGCTACGTGTACAATAAAACTTGGTATTTAACGGTAGTAGGTACGTGCTGCTGCTAAAGATCAATAGACTTCGGCTATCAGTCCAAGTCATTGCACTTGTCATTGATCATCAAAGGAAGTAGCCTAGCCAACTTAAGCAGGACAGGGTGCGAATTCTATCAACAACATAAATTAACGACGTGCATCAACACACAATGTGCAAAAGTTTGCGCAATATTTAACCAAAACTTGTATTACACCCCTGATATCACTAACATTAAAACACATTGCTTGATACCAAAATATATCGTGATTAACCCTCGTAGACACTGTCCCAACCTGTTATTTATCTAGTGCGTTGATCAACATCAACTACATTACCGACACCGTGCTATCAACATGATGTCATACATATTATGTCAAAACAGCACCCTATATAGATACATAGTAACTCTAGTAATATTTAATTTTGCATGTTAGCCAACATTTTGTAGAAATAGCACTTTGTAGAAATAGTGCTTTGTAGAAATAGCACTTTCAGGAGATTTACCATGGCAGAGTTTAATCCTTCTTTACGTACAGACAATACCCTTTCCAAGGACGCTCTCGCCGAACGCATAACCCAGCTCGAGGCAGAACTTGCGACCTGCCGGGACGCTGCCAACCTTAAGTTGCACAAAACTTTAGCAAGTGTTGTGCAACACAACCTCACTGCTACAGCAGTATTTGATACCAACATGCGCTGTGTTGCTGTCAACGACAAGTGGTTACAAGATTATGAGCTCGAGCAACACGAGATCATCGGTAAATCTCACTACGAAATTTTTCCAGACATTAGCGATGCTTGGAAAGATGTTCACACACGCTGTTTAGCGGGCCACAGCGCGTCTAGACGGCAAGACCCCTTTCCTCGAGCCGATGGCAGCCTCATGTGGCTAGATTGGTCCGTCTACCCCTGGTTTAATGACAATCTTGGCTTTAATAATGATCTTGATCAACCTGCCACCGTTGCCGGTGTTGTTATGTCAACCGAAGTTGTCACGGCACAGGTGCAAGCTCGCGAAGAAGCTCGCGTGTTTCGCAAACTTGTTGAAGCTAGTTCAGATGGCATTGTCATTAGCGACTTGGACAACACCATCACCTATGCAAATAGCGCTTACAAGCACATGCTGGGGTTGCCATCATCTCAAAAGTTGGCAGGTACATCTATTGCAGATTATCTTGCTGATAATGACACTCACGGCAATATCGACGGCAATACCGACAGCAGCAACAACCTCAACAACAACCTCAACAACAACCTCGCAAGTATCAACGCTACGACCCGACAAGAAGGCACGTGGCAAGGCGTACTACACCACAAGCGCACGTCTGGTGAGGTCTTTCCGGCTCAGGTAAGTTCGTTTGCCATGCGCGACGAACTTGGCGCACTCACCAAACGCGCAGCACTCTACCAAGACATAAGTAACGAGCAAACACTGTTACAAACAGTTAACGAAAATGAGCAGCGCCTCCGGATGATCATTACCGGTTTGCCCATTATGCTCTTTGCTACTGACTTAGAGGGCACCATCACACTGTCTGAAGGCCGTGAGTTGGTGCATTTAGGTGTACGTCCAGGCGAAGTTGTTGGGCAGTCCATTTTTGATTACTACCGTGACATGCCTGTCATCACAGATAACGTTCGGCGTGCGCTCGCAGGTGAAGAGGTTACCTTTGAAGCTTATTATGCCAAGTACAATCAACACTTTGAGCGTTACTTTGCACCTCTGAAAAACAATTCTGGTGTCATTACTGGCATGATGGGTATTGCTTATAACATCACTGAGCGCAAGCGTAGCGCAGCTGATTCAACTGCTTGGCGTGAACGTTACGACCTAATTGTAGCGTCGTCTGGTCAGGTTGTGTATGAATGCGATTTAAACAGCGGTAATATTGAGTGGGGTGGCAGTGTCCATGAAGTTCTAGGCTACAGTGCAACTAGCATGGCTGAGAACGTCGCTATATGGGCAGCGCGTGTTCATCCAGATGATCGAGACGCTGCTGTTGTTGCTTCCTATGAAGCTGAAGCTAGGCTGGAACCTTACGATGTTGAGTACCGCTTTCAGAAAGCTTCCGGCGAGTATATCTATATGTTGGACCGGGGGTTTTTTACAACTAATGAAGCTGGTAAAGCAGTCACCCTACTGGGTGTTATGCAAGACATTAGTGAGCGTAAGCAAGTTGAACAAGCCCTAAAGACAAACGAGACACGTTTAAACACACTTCTTGCTAATTTACCTATTGTTATTTTTGAGGTTGACACTAAAGGCATCTTTACCCTCTCCACAGGTAAAGGGCTCGAGGCATTAGGCTTAGAAAGCGGTCAAGTTGTAGGGCTTTCTCTTTTTGAGCTTTATGCCAATGATCCCTATGCCACTGCCAATGTTAAGCGAGCACTTGCCGGCGAAACACTTACCTATGAGTGGCATGCTGCAGGTCAATACTTTGAGAACTACTACGTACCGCTATATGACAGCACAAATACCATTACCGGCATGTTAGGTGTGGCCTACAATATTACCCAACGCAAACAAACTGAGCACGCCTTAGAAGCTGAGCGCAGCCGCTTGCTAGGGCTCTATCAAGCTGTTCCAGACATCATTGCGCGGCATGACCGACAAGGGACATATCTGGACTACAAGCCAGCTGGCGCTTTTTCGTCGTCTTTTTCGCCGCAAGAAATCATTGGCAAAACCTTGCACGAACTTGCTGCGCCTGAGGTGGCCAAACGACGCTATGAAAGGCTCAAAGCAGTCTTCGACACGGGTGAGATGCAAACGTTTGAAACAACTATTGTCATTGGGGGTCAAACACGTCATCGTGAGACCCGCATGATCAAACTCAGTGACGATGAAGTAATTGCATTTACGCGCGACATGACCGACCTTAAGCAAACCGAAGCTGCTTTGCGTGAAAGCCAGCAATTTTTAGAAGACGCGCAAAGCATGGGTAAACTAGGCGGTTGGTCTTTTAACTTAGTTACCCAAGAACTCTACTGGTCTAAGCAGATTTACGATATTTCTGAAGCACCTTATGATGTTGAGCTGACCGTAGAATTGGCAACTTCTGTCTATGTTAACCCCCTAGCTATCGAAGATGCCATGGCCAATACTATCAAGACACATGAGCCCTATGATGTTGAGTTGGAGATTATTACTCTCAAAGGTAATCGCCGCTGGGTTAGGTCGATTGGTAAACCCGTTATTGAAGATGGTGAGGTCATTAAGCTGGTAGGCACCCATCAAGACATCACCGACACAAAACAAGTACAAGCACAGCTGCTAGAAAGCCAACAGTTCCTTGAAGACGCGCAGAGCATGGGTAAGTTGGGCGGTTGGTCATTTGATCTAGCAACTCAGGAAATTTCTTGGTCAAAACAGATTTACGACACCCTAGAAGCACCTTACGATAGCGAACTAACAACGTCTTTCTTGATGTCATTCTATGTAGATGCTACGACACTTCAGAATGCCATGGCTGCTGCTATCAACGACGGTGAAGCTTATGACCTCGAGCTAGAAATTACTACCCTTCAAGGTAACCACCGTTGGGTGCGTGCTATCGGCAGACCTATTCTTGAAGATGGCAAGGTTGTGAAACTTGTTGGTACTCAGCAAGACATCACGGACACGAAGCAAGCTGAGCTCGAGTTGCAAGTTGTCAACGACAACTTAGCGCGTGTCAATACCTTAAGTGAGCATCTGAACCGGATTGAGTCAATAGCAGAAATGCTCGAGGTTGTCTTAGAACCCCTTCCAGAAGATACTTTTGCCACGCTGCTTTATCCAATTTACGAAGACGGTCATATGGTCGCTTTTGAACTTGTTGCAAATGCCGTTCCAGAAGGTGTTTCATATACCGAGGTGGGTACTCGCTATCCAATTGGCACATTTCCGTCTATAGATCTTTGGCGTGACGGTAGTGACAATACACTTGTTGTTGCTGATATTGCCAACGACACCCGCTTAGATGAAAGCGTGCGTGATCTACACCTTCAACTTGGACTCGGTGCAATGGTACTTGTAACGTTGCTTCAAGCAGGTAATACAATTGGTTTAGTAGGTCTTTACTGGCCCGAGCCACGCGACTTTTCAACGCAGGATGTCAACTATTTTGAGGCTTTGTCGTCACTTTTAGCACCTATTGCTGTCAACCGTAGGCTGCTGACAGAGCTCGAGCAGACTGTCTCCACCCGCACCCAAGAATTACAAACTCAGCTTACTGAAACGCTGCGCTTTAAAGCGTTGTTTGAAAGCTCACCCGATATTATTGGCTACGTAGACTTACACCGAACGCTTCAGTATAGCAATCCGGCTGGACTTGCTTTTTTTGGACAAACTGCTGTTGGCCGTCAAGACATGGGGGATATTTACACCCCCGAAGATACACCACGTTTTGACCAAGAGATTCTGCCAGCACTTACTGAACAACGCATGTGGCAAGGCGAAATTACCATTGCTAATGCGCGCGGTGATAGCATGCCTGTCTCACAGATTATCACGGCTATTCACAACCAAGATGGCGACCTCATTGGCTTTGGCTCGGTTATAAGGGATATAACTGCCAGCAAAACTTTAGAGCAAACCCTCACAGACAACAACTTTGTCCTCAGCCAACTTAGTGACCTAAGCCAAGCGCTTAATCAAGTTGGTGACAGACAAGCGTTGCTCGAGGTCATCAGTAACATAGCCTTTGCCAATGGTGCAATCACAAGTACGCTATTTGATTTTGAGACCACATTAACCACCCATCAACAACCAGAAATTGCCGTTTTAGCAGCCGCGCAATATGCTGATCCAACTTTTCAAGCAACTATCGCCCCAGGTACAAAAATGTACCTTGAAGATTTTCCAATTTCAAAGCTCTTTCTTGCTAACCCCAAAGCACCTATTTACATTAGTGATGTAACTACCGATCCTCGCTTAGACGAAGACACAAAGCAATTTTTGCAGGCTACTTATACCTATGCTGAGGTTATCGTTCCCTTGGTTCAAAATGGGCAGTGGCTTGGCTTCCTCCTATTAACATGGTCAGCACCACACACCTACAGTAAGTTAGAAACACAGCTCTATGATTCTTTTATAAGTTTGCTACCACCTGTACTTGCCAACCTTAATATCGTGAATGATCTTGAAAACTTGGTCGCCGCGCGTAGTAGTGAGTTACAGGTATCCAACCGACGGCTTGAACTCATCAGTCAGGTCAGTCAGCAGCTTAATCATGTCACGACCTTAGATGACATGCTCGAGACCGTCCTAGCACCCCTCACAGGTAAGTTACTCGTGGCTGCTCACTATCCTAGGTACAACTACTTCAATGGTGAGCTTGAAGCTATTGAGCTTGGCAGTGTTGTGAACCGCAGCACGCTCGAGCTACCGCTAGAAGTGGGTACCCGCTTGCCTGTGGAAACCTTCCCCCTGATTGATCTGTATTTTGATAGACAGCAACAGGTCATTTTCATTGGTGACGTTGTCAAAGACAACCGCTTAGACGCCGACAACCGGGCGTTTTTAAGTGAGCTTGGCGTCGCCTCGCTAGCGCTTATGACGTTATATCAAGCTGATCAAGCTATTGCACTTGTTGGTATTTATTGGTCAAGCACCTATATACTCGCTGACAACGAGCGCGCCTATTTTGAAGCTTTACCGTCACTTCTTACACCTGTTGTGGCCAATCGTCAACTGCTCGACAGCCTCGAGCAAACTATCGACCAACGTACTCAAGAACTGCGTGAGCAACTTGCTGAAACCTTGCGCTTCAAAACCTTGATTGAAACAACCACAGATGGGGTGAGTTACGCAGATTTTGAGGGTAACGCCATCTATTTTAATCCAGCTGCAAAAAACCTTTTTGGCCTTACGGGTGATGCCGGAAGTTATCAAATGGCAGACCTAATTCCTCCTGAAGAAAGTCACAAATTTACCGAGGCATACATACCTCAAGTTATGACCGAAGGTAACTGGCAAGGTGAAACATATATTGTCAATCAAACAGGTCAGAATATCCCCGTATCACAAGCTATCACGCTCATTCCAGATGCTGATGGTCAACCAATGGCTCTGGGAACCGTCATTCGCGATATTTCTGAGAGCAAAGCCCTCGAGCAAACGCTTAAAGACAACAACTTTGTCCTTAGCCAACTTAGTGACCTAAGTCAAGCGCTTAATCAAGTTGGTGATAGAAAAGGGTTGCTCGAGCTCATCAGTAATATAGCCTTTGCCAACGGTGCAACCACAAGCACTCTGTTTGACTTCGAGGCTACGCTTATACCCAACCAAAAACCAGAAATTGCCACTATAGCAGCTGCACAGTATGCCGATCCAAATGCTCAAGTAATTATAGGCATTGGTACAAAGCTGTATCTTGAAGATTTTCCGATGTCCAAACTCTGGCTTGATAATCCTCAGGAACCTATTTATGTCGATGACGTTACTACTGATCCTCGTCTGGATGAAGATACAAAGCAATTTTTGCAGGCTACTTATGTTTATGCCCAAGTTCTCGTTCCCTTAGTTCAAAACGGGCAGTGGCTTGGCTTCCTCCTATTAACATGGTCAGCACCACACACCTACAGTAAGTTAGAAACACAGCTCTATGATTCTTTTATAAGTTTGCTACCACCTGTACTTGCCAACCTCAACATTGTTAGTGATCTCGAAAATGTAGTTGCAGCACGTAGCAGGGAGCTTACAGCCTCTAATACACGTTTGGCGATGCTCAATACGACAAGCGCACAGTTGAGCACTGCAGACAACTTTGACAGTATGTTGCAAATACTAGCTAGGTTATTCTCTGGTGATTTTACAGCAAGCATCAATTTGCCATTGACTAATACCACTGGTAACCTGCAGGGCATTAAACTTATTAGCCACTACGACAACAGCACGCAAACTTCGCTAGATGTTGCTGTTGGCACAGAGTTTTCTATTAAAGATTTTCCAGGAATCAACGTTTATGTTAACGCCCCTTCTGGTGTCAGTATCTTTGCCGATGTCACAACTGACTCAAGGGTAGACATAAATTCGCGTACTTTATTTGCAGAAGCTGGCGTTAAGACTATTGTCTACTTAACGCTGCGCCAAGCTGGACAGATCATTGCCTTTGTAAGCATTGCTTGGCAGATAACTCATGACTTTACAAAAGACGAGACAACTTATTTACACGCGTTACCTTCACTACTTGCACCTGTTGTTGCCAATTTGAAATCTTTACAGGGCATGGCGGAGTCTAATGAGCGCTTGGCTGTACTAAATCGCATAAGTACCCAACTTGCTACCGCAAGTAGTTTAGAAAATCTGCTTCAAGTTCTGGCAAAACCACTTGTCAACAAATTTTCAGTAAGCATAAGCTATCCCATTTTTGATGGCGCTGGTGTAGTGAATGCACTCAAGCTTGTAAGCCAACTCAACACTACAGATAAATCTTCTATCGATCTTCCTTTAGGTGCAGAGTTTTTCCTAGATGCGTTTCCTTCAATTAAAACGTATCTCAATGAGCCTTCCGGTATTACTATGATTGCCGATGTTGACAACGACGAAGAAATAGACCTGCGTTCTAAAGCTTTTTATGAACAATTAGGTGTTTGTGCGACTAGTTACTTAACTTTGCGTCAAGCTAATCAAATAATTGCATTTATAACTATTGCTTGGCTCGAGCCGCACCCCTTTAGCCCCGACGAACAAGCTTACCTACACGCGTTACCTGCCTTACTTGCTCCCGTTGTTGCCAACTTAAAATCGCTCGAAGATTTAGCTCAAAGCAACGCCAACCTAGCAACGATTAACCGTATTGGTAGCCAGCTCAAAGCCGCTGATAGCAAAGATAAGATGCTCGAGATTTTGCTCGAGCCCCTAGGTGATACTGTTGTCGCAGCATTGTTTTACGCGCTCAATACAGATGATATGAACAACCTCACCACAATTCAACTGGTGAACCAGCGTGTTCCAAGTGGACACCCATCTGTGTCTGTGAATAGCATTATCGACCTATCGTCGTTTCCAATGGGAAGACTTTACTCAGCAGACCCTGAAAACACCCTAATTCTTGAAGATGTAACTCAAGATGCCAAGGTAGATGACAAGAGTAAAGCTCTATTTGCCGAACTAGGTGTTATCACCTTTGTATCCATCCCATTGAGGCAGTCTGGACAGTGGGTTGGTATTTTAACCTTATCTTGGTTTGAAAAGTATACTTTTTCGGGCGCTGAACGTATCTACTTACAAGCGCTTTCCACCATGCTCACGCCACCCCTCGCCAACCGCCGCATGGTTGAAAACCTCGAAGAAACCGTCGCCAAACGCAGCGAAGAACTTGCCAAAAGCCGTCAGCTCATGCGGGCTACTATTGACAACGCACCTTTGGTCATCTACGTCAAAGACATGAATATGCGCTACGCGCTCGCCAATACTAACGTGCACTTAGTATTACCCGGTCAAACGCCACAAAGTATTATTGGTCTCTCCGACCACGACATACTACCCGCAGACGTTGCTGACCAAGTGCGCCACAGTGATCAGCAGGTTGTCAATACTAAAAAACCTATTATGTACGAAGCGACTCGCAACTTTGGCGGCACCACAACGCTCTTTTTGGTCAATAAGTTCCCCATGTTAGACGACGACGGCAACGTTTTTGCACTTGGTACAATTGCCAACGACATCACCGAGCAACGTGCCAAAGAACGTCAAATGCAAGTTTACCGCGATCAACTCTCCCAAGCTGAAGCTGAGCTGCAAGTCACTCAGCGTATCCAAGAACTCCTTTTACCTGCCGATCACGAACTTGATGCCATTAGCGGGCTTGACATTGCCAGTTATATGAAGCCCGCCGAGGAAGTTGGTGGCGATTACTACGATATTTTGCAAGTAGGTGATTCGGTGAAGTTCGGTATTGGCGATGTGACTGGGCACGGGCTCGAGAGCGGCTTACTTATGCTCATGACCCAAACGGCAGTACGAACCTTGCTTGCAAGCAACGAACACGATCCCAAACGCATCATGAATATTTTGAATCAAACTGTTTTTGATAACCTGCAGCGTATGCAAGTTGATAAAAGTTTGACGCTATCGCTGCTGGATTACGACCAAGGCACGTTACGTTTAAGTGGACAACACGAACACGTGCTCATCATTCGGGGGAATGGCACCGTTGAAGCCATCGACACCATCGACTTAGGTATGCCTTTGGGCTTAGAAGAAGACATTAGCCAGTTTATTGCTGAGAAGATGGTTTATCTAGCCCCAAGCGAAGGCGTGGTCCTCTTTACAGATGGCATCACCGAAGCAGAAAACGACGCCCGTGAGCAATTTGGACTAGGCAGACTTATCACGCTTGTTGAGCAACACTGGCAGCAACCCGCCCAAGCTATTACCGATACCATTGTCGCAACTGTCTACGATCACGTTGACGGCCATACCATCTACGACGACATCACATTGGTCGTGTTTAAGCGTCCAAGTGGCGACTTTGCTCGTTCGCTTGGGTCTGCTCAAGATGTAGCAGCACATCCTCACATTAAGTAGCTTTACTTTTTAAATATAGATATTTTTCACATAAGTTTATGTCATGTAAACATCTGGCTTAAGTCTCGAGGTTAGCTCTTTATAATCGGCCATCTCAATAGGAAACCCGCGCACCGCAGCAAGGGCAGCCTCGAGCATATTCACCCCCACACTACGCCCATCTAGTCGCGGCGTTGTTGTAATAACTGCCGCAACCCCTCGCGCCTGCAGGTCCACTAAATTTTGCTCGGTATTGGTGTTGGTGACAATAACCTTGTTTGTTAGACTAACAGGCAAATACTTGCTAATATAGTGCCAGTCCCCAGCAATAACATCAGCTTGATCATAAAACTTTTGGAAGCGCTCGAGCTTTCCCACCGCTGGTGCTGTTGTCGGTGGCGCAGCTTCCGATTGCTGCTGCCCGGTAGGGTACAAAAGTTGAAACGGCAACCGAAACGCACCCGGTAAAACAACTTTAGCAAGGATGTTAAACAGCGTGATGTTACGAATGCCGATAGGAATCTCCGCCGCAAACGCAAGATCGCCTAAAGTCACCTGTGCACCTACGTCTATAAACGCTTTTGCCATGCTGTAACGGTCAACCGCTGAAGTAACTAACACGCGTTTACCTTGCCACTGGAACCGACTGTCAAGACGTCTTATAACCTCAGCCTCGAGGTAGGTTTTAAGCCCTGCCCCACATACAACTGGGGTATTTGGTGCGTGGGACGCCAGTTTGGCCGCATCTCGAATGGTGTAGCAGCGCCCAGCAACATAGGCATGCAAGATAATTCCACCTAAGCCGATGGCGTCCACATTGCCATCAAGGTCTTCAATGAGGGACGCGGCTTTGGCGAGGTCACCGTCTACGCCAATGCGCTCGAGCCTAACCTGCTCACCTAGTATCTCAGTTTCCCGCACAGCATCCCTTGCCGGATGTCCTAACGACACACTAACAATATGTTTCATCACTTTACTGTTCCACATTCGTATGTTGAGTTGCTACTGCCATGTCACATGCTCTCTAAGTGCGCTATTTGTGTGACCAGCTTCTTAACCTATAAGGCAAAAAGACATCTATAATGAGTTCAATGAGTATGGATTTACGCAGTCCACCTATGAGATGGCAACAAGGTCAATATGACTAAGATTCCCATGTTAGACCTCACCAGTGAAGTTGATGAACTCTGGGACGAGTTACATGTTGCTATTAACAGAGTACTGCGCTCAGGACAATTTATTTTAGGACCAGAAGTTGAAGCTTTCGAGGCCGAAGTTGCTGATTACCTAGGTGTTGCTCACGCGATTGGCGTCAATTCAGGGACAGATGCACTCATCATCGCGTTAGACGCACTAGATATTGGCCCAGGCGATGAAGTCATCACCACGGCGTTTAGCTTTTTTGCTACCGCTGAGGCCGTCAGCCGAGTGGGTGCTACACCTGTTTTTGTAGATATTGACTTGCGTACGTTCAACATTGACCCCAAGCGCATTGAAGATGCCATTACCCCCAACACCAAAGCTATTTTGCCTGTGCACTTGTTTGGCCGCCCGGCAGCCATGGCCCAAATTATGGACATCGCGACACGCCACAACCTCAAAGTCATTGAAGATGCTGCCCAAGCTATTGGTGCAACGTATCAAGGGGACTGTCTAGAATGCCCAAACGCGAATGTTTGTCAGGCTAGCCAATCCCACCTTTACGGTAAAAAAGTGGGCGGTATCGGTCACGCTGCTGCGTTTTCGTTTTATCCCACCAAAAACCTTGGTGCCTATGGCGACGCTGGCCTCATCACCACCAACGACAGTGACCTAGCTGAGAAGATGCGTTTACTGCGCAATCATGGGCAGTCAGCGCGTTACCATAATGTGATGTTGGGATATAACTCGAGGCTAGACGAGCTCCAAGCCGCCATTCTGCGGGTAAAATTGCCTCATTTAGATGCTTGGAACGCAGCCAGACTCAAACTTGCTCACACCTATTACCAAGACCTTCATCCCGATCTTATTTGCCCGCCATTATTTGCTGGGCAAGTTGTGCATCAATACACCGTCCGTACCAAGACAGCTGAGCTACGTCACATACTTTGCCAAGAACTTGCCCAGCAAGACGTTGCCCACAAGATTTTTTATCCTATACCTATTAATGATTTGCCACCTTATCAGCAGCACTCCCGTACCAAGCTAGCTAATACGCACTTAGCAGCTCAAACGGTACTTAGTTTGCCACTGTGGGCTAAGTTAACAGACGCTGTTCAACAGCTTGTTGCGGATGCCGTCAATAAAGCTATTACCTGTGTAGAATTTTAGTAAATACAAAAATCATTGCAGAAATACGTTGCTGTATAATTGATTGCTAGCGTTATTCATTTTATATCTTTAGAAGTTCCAAGATTAGTTCCCCCGCACTAAGTGGGTCGATGTCTACTCCTTGTCGATGTCTACTCCTTGTCGATGTCTACTCCTTTAGGTCGCACGCGCAATTGCCTGTGGCAGTTACTCGTGGAAATGCTACTCATCTATACAACAAAACAGGCGTCAAATGCTTGACGCCTGCAGATAAACATACAATAAAACCTATTCTACCTCAACGATACCTTGTCCAGCAGCGATACCAAAAATACTACCACTACCGATATGACTTGCGGTGTATTCAAAAGTAGCGCTGTTGGCCGTTACAACAACAACATCAACATCACGACATGCATTTTCAGGGTGCGTCGGTAAGTCAGTGCGTTCTTCTGCATACACATAGTTGGTTACGTTGTACATTGCTTGACCGTTGGAGAGTTCTTTGAGGCACGCTTTGGCTTGAGTGTCGTAAGCGCTTTTCCGCGAGTGTATAGCCACAGGGACAAGTACAGCGGCAAGAATGCCAATCATTAGCACAACGATAATAAGCTCAATGATGG
>CAZMCW010000037.1:0-7530 GCA_964564405.1 uncultured bacterium | reverse complement strand
TGATGGTGAGTCCCTTGTGTCGCAGCATTTTCTAACCCCCTCTCTGAGTGGGTTGGTAAGTAGTTGACGCTTCTGCTCGATAATTCCACTTAATAGCAAGAAAGAGATCGGCTATGACCGATCCCTTTCTCAACGTAGTTAGAGTTCTACGATTTGTGTTTCAAATAGATGCTGCTATGACTTACGGAGCACCTTGAAGAGCAACTGGTTGACCAGGGGTAACTTCGTAGGTATTGTTACTGTTGCCATGTGAAGCCGTCATAATGTATGAGTTTTCACCATCAACATCTGCATTAGTAGCAGTCCATTCGTCTCCGTCGTCTCCCAAGGAGCCACAAGCACCAGGAATGTTACCAGTGGCTTCAAGAGCAGCTTTGTCACCATATTCGTTGTTATCAATTAGATACACTTCTTGTAGGGTAGCAAGCTCTTTTAAGCAGCTTTGAGCACCGGTGTCAAAAGCACGGCGGCGAGCATCTAACAAGTTAGGGATAAGAACTGCTGCCAAGATGCCGATGATTGCGATAACAATCAAGAGCTCGATTAGGGTGAAACCTTCTTTACGGTTGCGCATGGTGCGCTCCTCTCGTTTGAACACCTGATGAAATATAGGATGTAGCAGGTGCTCGGGGTAGTTCAGCGGGGGTGTTTCCCTCGCTCGAAACAGATAGTAGCACATGGATTTAGGTTCGTCTAGTCCTGATGAGCGTGAGATGAAAACGTCCATTTTTGCCTTTGCCACCGTATTATTTTGAACTCACAAAAAATTCAACCCCCAGATGGGGGTGAATATGAACATCTATATGAGAATTTCATTAAGAATTTTTGCTAGCATCAATGAGACGTTCTAGGCACGCAAACTCTTTAAAGTAGCTTTATATGACGGTGACACCAGAGTCTCAACTTATTCATAGAACCTCCAGCAAAGATACACTTGTTTTTGGTACAGACGGTTGGCGTGATGTTATTGGTGACAAGTTCACCGCACGTAACCTCGAGCGCGCCGCCCAAGCCTATGCTGACTATCTACGTTCTCAAGGTGCATTACTGGCTTTGGTTGGCTACGATACTCGGTTTAATGGCAGCATGTTTGCAGAGGTTACCGCGAAAGTATTAGCAGCTAATGGTTTAGACGTTCAGTTAGCACCTAGCTACCTGCCTACCCCTATGTTGTCTTTTGCAACCAAACACCTAGCTGCTGGCGGTGCCGTGATGCTCACAGCTTCGCACAATCCGCCGCCTTACTTGGGGTTTAAACTCAAAGGACCATATGGTGGAACAGCAACTTCTGATATTTACAAAGCAGTTGACAAACGCACGCAAGCTTTGGATGATAGTCACGTTCAACGTTTTGATGCAAATAAACATCATTATGAACCCCTGAATGCTAAAGACGCCTATTTTGACGCGCTAGCTAAACTCGTTGATATAGACGCGTTGCGACAATTGACAGGAAGGTTTGTATACGACGCCATGGGTGGTGCTGGCTGCGGGTATCTAGCAGATTTTTTTGAGCGTTATGATATTGGCCTCGAGCTCACTCCCTTACGCAACACAGCCGACCCCATGTTTTACGGTGTGAACCCAGAACCCCTCCCGCAAAACTTAGCGTCAACGATGGCCTACATGGCCAACAAAGGCAAAGATGCCCTATTTGCGGCCGTGACTGATGGCGATGCTGACCGTATAGGTGCCGTGCTACCAGGTGGTACGTTTTTTAATTCACATCAAATTTTTGCGGTACTACTGGATATGCTCAGCCAAAAAGGACTCTCTGGCAGTGTGGTTAAAACGGTGACAACCTCGAGAATCATCGAACGTCTTGCAAACAAACGTGGGCTAGAGGTTGTTGAGACACCTGTGGGCTTCAAATACATTGTCGACGAAATGCTTCAAGGTGATGTGCTGATTGGCGGTGAAGAATCTGGCGGTATTGGTGTACACGGGCACATTCCGGAACGTGACGGCCTTGCAAATACCTTGTTGCTGCTCGAGTGTGTTGCTAAAACAGGTAAAGGGCTAGCAAAACTTTTTAGCGACATTGAACAAGAAACAGGCTGGCGACACGCTTACGACCGACTTGATTTGCACTTGAGTGGCAATGGCCTCAAAAATGCGGTGCTAGAGAGTCTCGAGTCCCCGCCAGAAAACATTGCCAACCGAGAAGTCATAAGTGTTGAACGCCGTGATGGCGTCAAGCTCAACTTAAGTGATAATGCTTGGGTGCTGTTTCGTGCTAGCGGCACCGAGCCTGTACTGCGCGTTTATTGTGAAGCAGCTAGTTCGGCTGAGGTTGATACTATCCTCGAGGCAGCCAACGCGTTTGTACAAGCCCACGCATAGCATCAAAAAATTCCGACTCGATAAGTACTAAGTACAGCAACGCTATCTCGAGCTGTGCTTAGCCGTATTCAGTTAGGGTGAGGTAGAGTGCTTCCGCACGTTGTCGTGGTGTAGCCGTTGACAGCGCGTACCAAAGGGCTAAGCCGTGATCTTCTTCACGCATAATAGCGCCACTTAAAGGGTTGTGAAACATCCCATCATCTACGTTGATGCCGTCATCAACAGCAACAAGTGAGCGCAAACACAGGGCGTATTGAGATTTTAAGCCCATGACAGCAATTATGTTCTCGAGCACGGCAATTTCGTCGCGGGAACGGGTGAACCACGTCTTGTGCGAGGCGTTGAGGTAGCTGCCAAGCCAAGCATCAAGCTGGCTGTTGGGGATGAGGCTAACATCCCGGTAGGGTAGTGGATCTATCTCTCCGACGTACACATATTTATTTTAGGTGTCAACATTAGAACTTAGCCATCACTTTGATGTGATTTGTGGCGGCTTCGTGAAATTCACAGGTGCAAGGCTGTTAAAATGATGTGTTAACAGCTTGTCTCATCCTCATCACCAGCTAGCCATTAGCTGCAAGTTACTGGCAAGGGACGCTATGCAGCTAAACTTGCTGCACACAGTAGTGATGGCGTGTTAGGTTATTGCACGTTTGCTCGAGTCACAGCTCGTGATGTTGCCATACTGTAAGCACAATAATGTATGCAAAATATGTACGCGCAGTGGCTGCAACCTGTGCATACCTTATCCAGCTTGGCAAATCACCTAAACATCCTCGAGATAACATGTACAAACAACTTCATAATGAAATGCGATATGGCAGAGCTTTTATCTTAAAGCCTCGTATTGGGGTTCATGCTCTTGCCCTGGGAGGTTAAACATGATTAGCGTAACGGACTTGCGAAACGGCACCAAAGTAACGATGGACGGCGGCCTTTGGGAGTGTTTAGAGTACTCGCACCTCAAAATGGGGCGCGGCGGTGCCAAAGTTGTAACCAAGTTTCGCAATATGGAAACAGGCTCCATTGTTGAAAAAACCTTTAACTCAGGTGAAAAACTGCAGGATATTTTTATTGAATACCGCACCATGCAGTACCTGTACAACGACGGTGATGTTTACACGTTCATGGATATGGAAACGTACGAGCAACCTACGCTCTCTGCAGATTACTTAGGGGATGCCGCCAAATACCTCAAAGAAAATACTGAGGTTACTGTTGACTATTACGAAACCAAAGCGCTCAAAGTGACCTTGCCCAACGTGGTTGCGCTAGAAATCACCCAAACCGATCCTGGCGTTAAGGGTGATACTGTCTCTGGTGGCAGTAAACCTGCTGTACTTGAAACAGGCGCAACAGTTAATGTGCCGCTATTCATTGAGCAAGGTGAGGTTGTCCGCGTAGACACCCGCACAGGCGAATACCTTGGGCGCGCCTAATGGACGTTGCTGATATTCAGGCGGTGCTCGAGGCCCTAGCTGCTACTGAAACGAATGAGCTGACGCTCGAGACACCCGACTACAAACTCACCATTCGCCGCGGGCAAGACCCTGTTTACGTGCAAGCACCTCAACCTCAGCCTATGCAAACTATGCAAACACCTGCTACACCTGTCAGCGTAGCGCCTGCACCTCAAGCTGTACCCCCTGCAGTAAGCGAGGCTGATGCAACCAGTAACGCTCCTGACACAAGTAACCTTGTCACCGTCACCGCACCTATCGTGGGCACATTTTACGCTGCTCCCGCACCAGACGCACCCGTGTTTGCCAAAGTAGGTGACAAAGTTGCAGCCGGCAGCGTGTTGTGCATTATTGAAGCCATGAAACTTATGAACGAAATTGAGGCTGAGGTTTCTGGCACTATCCAAGAGGTACTGGTCAAAAATGAAGATCCTGTTGAATACGGCCAAGTTCTCTTTCGGATTGATCCGAGTTAACGGTGTTTAAAAAGATCCTCATTGCCAACCGGGGTGAAATTGCCCTGCGGGTACTGCGAGCCGCCCGCGAGCTAGGCATCAAAACTGTGGTAGCTTATTCACAAATTGATGAATCATCACTACCTGTATTACTAGCAGATGAGTCTATTTGTATTGGCCCAGCGCCTGCGGCTAAATCATACCTAAACATACGCAACTTGCTCTCGGCGGCAACGGTATCTGGCGCGGAGGCTATCCACCCAGGTTACGGCTTTTTATCTGAAAACGCTGAATTTGCCGAAAAGTGCGAAGAGCACAACATTGCGTTTATTGGGCCGCGGGCTGAAAATATTCGCGCTATTGGCGACAAAGCCAGCGCCCGTACAATTGCAGATGCTGCCGACGTGCCTACTGTACCAGGCTCAAGCGTCCTACAGTCACTAGATCACGCGCTCAAGTTTGCAGGCGAGATTGGCTATCCCGTTATCCTTAAAGCTTCGGCGGGTGGTGGCGGTCGGGGGATGCGTATTGTACACAGTACTAGCGACTTAGAGCGGCAACTTAACAACGCCCAAGAAGAAGCTAAGGCCGCTTTTGGTAACGGCGACATGTACATGGAAAAGTATTTAGAAGAACCCCGTCACGTTGAAATTCAAGTTTTTGGGGACGGTCAAGGTAACGTCATCCACTTTTTTGACCGCGATTGTTCATTGCAACGGCGCTATCAAAAAGTGCTCGAGGAAGCCCCCAGCATTCTTGACAATGATTTACGCGCCCGCATTGCTGAAGCAGCCGTACGCTTGGCAACCCACATTGGCTACCGAGGCGCAGGCACCTGCGAGTTTTTGGTCGATACAGACGGCAAATTTTACTTTAGTGAGATGAACACGCGCATTCAGGTTGAACACCCTGTAACGGAAATGATTACGCGTTTTGACCTCGTTCAAGAGCAGTTTCAGGTTGCTTTTGGTGGTGAACTGAGCCTCAACCAGCAAGATGTTCGCGTAGAAGGTCACGCTATTGAAGTGCGCGTGAACGCTGAAGACCCCGATTACAACTTTCGACCCTCTGCTGGGATGATCACCGATCTTCACTGGCCAGGTGGGCCGGGCGTGCGGGTGGATTCGCACGTGTATTCGGGCTACCGCATTCCACCCACCTATGACAGTTTGGTGGCCAAAGTAATCGCTTGGGCACCAAGCCGCGAGCAGGCTATAACAAGAATGCACCGTGCCCTCGAGGAAACTGTGCTAGACGGCGTTAAAACAACCATCCCCTTTCACCTCAAGGTTTTAGATAATGCGTTTTACAAACGCGGTGAAGTTTATACCAACTTTATTGCACGTAGAATGCAAATGTGAATGCAGATGTCTTAGACCAACCTGCTCAAGGTCTCAATACCTCCGCCACTTATCTCAGCTGTCCATACGTTCATACGTTCGTTGAAAGTTGCCTTGGCAGCTTGTAGGCTTTATGATGAACAACTTAGTGAGCTAGGTTGTTCACCTACGGTTGTTTGCACCCTATTTTTGCGCATCATTTTACCTGTAAACAGGTTACTAACGTCAACTTACTAACGTCAACTTACTAACGTCAACGTTGATATACGTTCATTTGAAGTCACACCACACGTCATTAGAAAACATTTAGACATTAAACAGCTTTAACCTCATATATTGTTTTGAGGCTCGAGGCACATCATCAACACCTACAACTTAACTACGCGCCTTCGCACCTGCTTATACGCGGCGAAGGCTTACTTTACGCACCCTAGTAGCTTAGGAGGCAACTTTATGGCACGACGAAAAGCACGCGAACTTGCGTTTCAAACCCTTTTCCAAGCTGAGCGCGGCGAACATGATTTATGGACGGTCTGGGAAGATGTACGGGTAACATCCACTGCAGATATCAACGACGATGATGAAGGTGATGTCTACGGCGATCCGCTTGATTACCAGAGTCTCGAGTTTGCCCAAAGCTTGCTAAGGCAGTTTGCCGATCACCGCACAGCCCTCGACAACGAACTTAACGAAAGTTTAGAGGGTTGGACGTTTTCGCAAATGTCACAAACCGACCTGACTATTTTGCGCTTAGCGCTCACCGAGCTTCGCTACATGCCAGATATTCCTGCCCAAGTCACAATTGAAGTGGCCGTGCGTATTGCTAAAAGGTTTGGCGGCGAAGAGTCTGGGCGTTTTGTTAATGGTGTCTTGGGGCGTCTGTTTGAAAGTCCTAAAGCTACACTTAACACCAACAGCGACACCACTACTGACACCAATGTTGACATCACTACTGTAATACAAGCAGCCAAGGCAGAATCTGAGCCAGTTTTACCTGACTCAGTTCCCGAGGTGAATGCCCTCACGTCTAAGGCACCATCAACCGGTTTTAAAACCAATACGTTTACTTCTGAGGTGCTATGACAGCAGTACGTTTAGACGGGCGCGAAGTTGCTGAACAGGTTAAAACTAGGTTGCTCGAGGCCATCGGCAAACTCAGCTACAAACCTGCCATTCACTTTGTACGGGTAGGTGATGATCCCGCTAGTATTTCTTACGTGCGGGGCAAAGACAAACTCGCTACCTCTCTAGGCGTGACGTCCAAGGTACACGTTCTACCTGAAAACACACCCCAAGCTGAGGTTGAAGGTTTAGTTGATGAGCTTAACCGCGACCCAGACGTGGATGGCATTTTAGTGCAACTGCCGCTACCTAATCAACTAGACGCGCAGCAAATTCTAGTCAAGATTGACCCTGCTAAAGATGTTGACGGCCTGCACCCAGTGAACATTGGTCGTTTGTGGGCTGGGCAAGACGGGTTGTTTCCGTGTACACCCAGGGGCTTAATTGCCATCTTGAAGCACTACAAGATTGACATTTTAGGAAAACGCACAGTGATTGTAGGGCGTTCTAACTTGGTAGGTAAACCTGCTGCTGCTCTTTTTCTACGCGAACATGCTACCGTCACTTTGGCACACAGCCGCACCCAAAACTTGCCAGAATTGTGCCAACAAGCTGATATTTTAGTTGCAGCCGTCGGCAAACCAGGCATGATTACAGCAGATATGGTCAAACCCGCTGCGGCCGTGCTAGATGTTGGGCTTACCCGTGTTGATGATGCCATTAAAGGTGACGTTCACGAAGACGTCTGGGAGGTAGCCGGCTACCTCACCCCTATGCCAGGCGGTACCGGTCGCATGACAGTTGCCATGCTCATGGATAACACCCACCGCGCTGCTACTATGCGGCGAACCACTAGCTAGCTCGAGGACA
>CAZMCW010000036.1:0-22129 GCA_964564405.1 uncultured bacterium | reverse complement strand
CCCGCTAGCGCAGCTTCAATCAAATCAGCTCGGTAGCCAGCATCTGCCAAGCTGACCAGCCAATCTGCACTAATAGCCCTACCTAAAAACTGCCCAAGGGCAACTTGCTTGCGCTGACTTAACGTTTCATCTATGCGGAAGTCAAACAGCGACTTACCCAACGCCGCGATACCCCGCTGCCACTCTGAACTTGCCAGATACGCACCTAAAGATGTTGCTTTGGCTTTGCGAGCTTTACCCAGCACAAAGTTGCAAATCTGTTGGTAGAGCACGTCGTTCGACCCTTCAAAAATTTGAAAAGGACGGCTGTCAATGACACTGCGCCCGGCAATGTGGGTCAGTTTGTAGCCGCCTGCACCCACAAGTTGAAGTAGCGACTGAGACGCTTCTTGCATGTAGTCAGTTACAACTGCTTTAAGCACATTAGCTGAGACCTCTTGCTCATTAATGTTGGCAGCTAACCCAGCTTGCTTGCTAGCGTACATACACATAGCAGCACAAACCGTCGTCATCGCTTGAATGCGTCCGACCCTGGCTTGTACTTGGTCGTAGCTAAACAGCGCTTTTTTGCCCACAAAGCGAGTTTGGCTGTGGTTAAGTGCTTCATCACTCAAACGCTTTAAAAAGCCCATAGCCATACCGCCAAATTGCAAACGGCTGCGGCGCAATACAGACATGAGCATACGCACACCTGAATGCTCAGGAATAAGCTTGTTGACATCTGGCACAACAGCATCAACTAAGTTGCGCCCATAGCCAATCAGATAAAGTCCTAACGCTTTAAACTGTTCATCAACATGAATGTGCTGTTCACGCTCATGTTGATCGCACACAAATAAGCTGATGTCGCGTAGTAACTTACCTTCACCTGTGCGCTCGCGTGCAGCAATAAGCCAGTAGTCAGCTTGGCCGGTCATACCTGCCCAGTGTTTAACGCCTGAAAGGTGGTATTCAGCTGGCAGCGAACTATCACTATCACTTTGAGCACCGTGAGCACCGTGAGCATTTACTGCGTTGGCATCTACTGACCTAGCTAGGTAGCTTGTCTGCATGTTGAGTGCGTCTGTACCATAACTCGGTTCGGTAATCATGAGCCCGCCCAAGGTTGGCTTGTTTAAAAAGTTGTTAAAGACGTTAGCTTTGACGGCGCTGCTACCAAATTTGGCAATAGGCTGTAAAAATAACGCGCAGTTAATACCAAACATGAGCGACAAAGGCAGTGAGTGATACGCACATGCCTCGAGCACGCCCAAAGATTCGTGAATGTGTCCACCGCGGCCACCGTGTGAGGTAGGAATAAACGCAGACATTGGATTGGCTTTCCAAAGGTCTTGTAAAAACTTACCGGGGATGCCTCGTTCTGTTCCCATGCCCTCAGCGTAGTCACTGCCGTTGAAAATCTCAGCGAGAGCATGTTGATACTTTTGCAAAAATAGGCTTGTGCTTTCCATGTAATCTCCAAAGTAGCTCGTTGGTCAAGCTTGTCGTGAGAAGCGTATAGCGAGAAACGTATGCCGCGTCGTTCTAAGCTGGTATAGCCATCATTCCAGAAATAGGGCTAGCTTGTCTAGAACGCAACTCACGCTACGCTCAAATGTAATGTGCAACGGTCATTGAAAGTGTGCTTACCTTGATGTGGCTAAGGTATTGATACTTGAAATATTTGACCCAATCTAAAACAATTCTCACGTCCTACAAACACACTAAATATGATATTACCGACGAGGTTATAGAACGCTCTTGAAATCTAGCTAACTGTGGTTTGAGTTGATGATGTTAATCTTTATGAATCATAGTAATGTGGATTTGCAACGCTTTACAGCTGTAGTATCAGCTTTTACAACATCAACTTTTACTCACACTACTGGTACTACTTGCTGGCATCGACATTAATAATACTCATAATAACGCTATCTACAATGCTATAGTTACAGTGGTACTTTAAAAACATCCTGCATTAACCGCCTTATCTACTGTTTACATTCATCTGTAATGTCAGTATCTGAAGCCACTATCTGCTACTATCCACAATGCCAATTGATCAGCATATATAATAAGTGATTCAGTCTAGCACGCGCACAAAGAGCAAGTGTCCTTGACAACACGCAGGTTATTCACAGATTGACCATGTGGTTATCATGTTGCTGCTTGTAACTAGCGCTTTGACAAAGCAGATAACCCGTGGCTGAGCTAGGTGTATCTGTCTACCGAGATATCAATGTACAAGGTGCCTATATATTTCGCGCTTAACCAAACTGCACCGTGCGGTGAGACAGTAACCACCCTTCATCACTAGCATAAAGTTCATCTACATATTGGCCTGCGTAAGCAATGTCTAGCTTAAATGAGGCCATCTCTTGGCGGGTGATGAGAAAGCTCGAGCGCGCATAAGCAGTTTGCTCAGAGACATCTAAAAAAACTGTGTTCATCACCATGTGGCGGGTAAATACACTGACATCTTTGCGCACAAGCCAGGTGTTTTCCAAAAAGCGCACAATGCTTTCGCGCCCGTGGTGAACGCGCGGCGCGCTCGAGCCAATGTAATAGGTTGCTAACGTAGCATCTCTAGCAAAACAGCGGCTTAAATCGCGTTTGTCCGTACGGTTGATGGCATCCATAAAGGTGTGCAACACATTCAAAACATCCAGCTGCGCTTTAGCACGATGCAGGTCGCTAGGATCAATGTCTTTAGATGAATTTGTAGAACTGAGTAGCATTGACAGCCTGACTCCTTTACCTTGTCACCACAAACAATACGCCCATTATGCTAATTTCAATGAAATACTTCATAAACCCTTACGGACTTTATTTCGTTCCCACCTACATCGGTAGTTGTTTCTACACGTTCCACGCAGGTCAATTCTCAAAGAATGAACCAGCAAAGGTATTACCCTGAAGGAGGTATAGACGCTTTTAACTTGCATCTTTAGCTTGCATCTTTAACTTGCATCGTCTTACGGATGTCTTAGCAAGTATCTTGCCAACGCTCAGACATACAGAGTTAACTGGAAAATTGACACCGAAAGTTGAACGTATCTTTTAGTCTAATGGTTTTGAGGGTGGTTTTACATGAGTAAAAGGTACCAAGTTATTTAATGCCTTCGCAAAGTTACCCGTAGTGCAACAGAGCTTTCAACCTAGAACGCGTTTAGAGGTAGCAGATCAGGGTATTAAATTAAACCCAATGGAGGTTGTAGTATTGCCGCGGTACTGTCGGTAGCCCAACGTAAGCTCGCCGCAACACCCGTCCCACACAACCGTTATGCCATGACCAGCTAAAACAGGCAAGTCACCACTGCGAGTTGTGACGGCAAAGTCCAACGCCACAAACGGCTGTAGCTCGAGCTCTGAACTTACCCGCACTGGAAACGCTCCGCGTGCTTCAAGGTGCTCGAGCTCTTCTTCATCTCCCAAGGGTTCTAAGTTCACGCGAGCATTTAAGCCAAATTCGTAGACATTCAACCGGCCGCCTATATCTGCTTCCACAAACGCATCAACGTCTTCGTCGTCAATGTTGTTTAACAGTGAGGCCATTTGTAAGGTCACCGAAGGGCGCAAAAACAGGTCGTCATGGCGGTATTCAACGGCAGCACCAGTGATTAAACTGCGCAGTTCACGGGTTCGCGAACCTCTACTTAGCCTAAGGTCATAAGACACACTGGCACTTGCTTGCACCGTCCAACTATCACTCACAGGTTCACTGATACTTAGCCCCCCATTTAGGCGCTCAAACTCCCCTAGGCGGTCATGAGAGTCGGTAAACGGCGAGTCGCGGTTAGCATAACGCCGATCATAGTTAAATGAGGCTGTAAACCCCTCGTGGGTAATACTCCACGCAGGTGTTACTTGAAACGCATATTGAAAGCGGTCGTTAAGCGGGTAACGGGTAAAGTTATTGCGACTAGTTAGGGAAAACGTACCTAGTTCAGTGCTTACCTCGTAGCGTGCGTCAACTTGCACGCCAAACCGAAAGTCGTTGATGGGCACAGTGCCAATTGTCTGATTAGACACCGACGTAAACCCGCGCCCATAAACAGTGATGCGGTCATCTGCAAGCACGTCATCGTAAGCTTGCCGGCGGCTCAAGCCTATAAACGCGTCGTGTAAAAATTCTGCGTCTGCCCAATGCTTAATTTCCATACCAAAGTCGGCAACAAAGTTGCTACCGATGGGTACAAAGTGGGTAAAGTCAGCACGCGGCCCTTCGCGCACGCCAAAGTTAGCCCGCACGTCACCCCGGCGCAGCAAAAGCAACGCGTCACCCCGCACAGGTGACGCGTTGAAAAGCCCGCCCACACCCAGCTCGAGCCAAGCCCCCCGGCCAATATCTAAACGCGGTAGCCTAAGCGCTAGTCCGTTGGTTTCGTTATCGCTATTTGGGTCGTCAGGCACAACGTTCACACTAATGGGAATGTCAACGTTATCAAATGATTCGGTGGGATCAAACTCGCGACCTAAATCAATGTTGAGGCCTAATAAATCGAGAATGCCATCTCGAATGAGTAAACGTCCTTCTTCGGGTGCAAAGTTGATTTCTGGTGCGCGCACAACGTAAAGCGCGTTATCACATAAGCAGGTCGTTGCTTCAGCGTTTTCAAAGACAACTTGTCCACCTTCAAACTTAGCGCGCTCACCTTGCACGCGGTAGCGCAAGTCTTGGGCAAAGACAGCCTCGAGCGACAACCCCGCCGTAAGTAAGTCGTAACTAGCAAAACGGGCGGTTCCAAAGGTATTTGGCCCGGTAAAGGTAACGCCCTCTAGCTCGAGCCCAGTTTCTACCGAGCGAATCACGTTGGTGGCAACTCGCCAGTCGCCTACAGTCACTAACGCGTCACGTGCATCAAAACGAATGCGTTCATCACTGATATTTTCCACCAACAGTTCACTGGCTGCCAGTTGCCACAATGGCTGACCTTCTTGCAGCACGATGCTGGAGACACACACACCATTAAATAGGCGCGCCGTGTCTGTATCAGAATCAAAACTAAAATCCCCAAAGCGGGCAATGCCAAAGTTGGCAAGTTCTAACGAATCGGTGAGGTCGCGCGCACATGGATCGTCTGACAGCAAGCTCGTCTGCTCATCTGTCGAGACACTAAATTTACCCTCAGCCTCGGGCCTGCGCGCAGCTGCATAAGAAACTACAGAGGACACACAAAAACCAGTTACTAGTACCATTAGGGAGTACCAGTAACGCCGCGTTAAAGGTTGAGTACAACGAGTAGTAGGTGTCAACAATGACCTCTCAGCAGTGACCTCACAATAATCACAACCCGTCAATATATGCTTTTGCTTTGGGGTTTACCTTCCTTTTGGGCAATTGTTAATATTCGAATATAACTAGCGTTTCCACGAGTAACTGCCACAGGCAGTTGCGCGTGCGACCTAGGGGAGTAGAAAGCGACCTACTTAGTGTGGGGGAACTAATCTTGGAACTGCTATAACCTTATAGATTGACCTCTGTGGGGCAACCCCATAAAGACCCCAGTTGCAAATATACACAAGCAGTATGCTCGCCACGGTGTTGTGTGGCTATGAGATACAAGACTCAGGTCGTCTCAATCTGTCGTTGAGGTTGTCTAGATGGTACTTCTGAGACGGGTTTTTTGGGGCTTTCTTAAGGTAGGTCGTGATAGCGGACGACACGCGTTTCGGTGTAACTTGGCGTGAGGCTCGAGCCATCTTCACTGGGACTCTGCGCATAAAACGTGCGGTGTGTCCAATTACCTACCCCGTCAAATTCATAGGTCATCAACTCTTGGACAGTACTTTCACATGCGCCGCAAATGGTGTAGCTTGTCCAGTTACCGAGGTCGTCATAGCGGTAAAGATGCCGCACATCACCTGTGTCAGTAGCAAAACCTTCTTCAACTAAGCGACCCTCATCAAATTGTAACCAGCGAAACGACTCACCAGCACCCAAGTGATTTGCCCGGTAAAGATTACGCCTTAGCAGCTCACCTGCTAGTGTATAGATGCTTAATTGCCGCGAGATGAGATTACCAGCTGCGTCAAATGTTTCTGCTTCAACTAGGTCTTCTGTATTCGACGTTGTGTAACTGAGGGTTGTTCGCTCTAAAACAACCTCACCTTCACCGTAGCTAATGATCTCAACGGGCCTGCCGAGGTCGTCATAGCGGTACGTTATTCCCCCGTCGAGCAGTGTCTCGAGCACAAGTTCGCCGTTTGCATCACGTTTGTAAGCAAAGCGCCCAACCAAGGGCAGCACTGCTAAATGCCATGTGATGGGGCCGGCAATGCCGTCTGGCTCGAGCCCTTCCGCCTCTTGAAACACCCGCACCGCTGCTTCTGTCATAGGTCCGTAGATACCATCAACCTCACCCACGTCATAGCCTTGGTCAACGAGAGCCTGTTGTAATGCGGTCACATCGTCACCGCTCATACGCGGGTTAGTCACCAAAAGCGTACGCGCAAACTCAACCTCAATAATGGCAACGTGACTCTCGTAAAAGGTGGTCGCCACTTTGTCACCATGGTCGTCGTACTCGTGGCGCAACAATGTAAGCGCCCCTTCTTCGCGGTAGCCCACGTCAATGACAATATTGCCCTGCTCGTCCAGCACAAGACTGCGCGTAAACTGTTCGTCGCCGGCCCAGTTGCTACTTACCGTCACCTGTTTTACAGGTCCGTACAGCGTGTCGTCGATGTAAGTGAGGTCAGCAACGTTGTGGTAAATAAGCGGTCCATCATAAGTGATCTGCGCACTTGCAGGCAGGTTTATCGCCATCACCACTACAAATAATGCTGTTAAAAATAATCGCATCACGTTCACCTTTTGCCCTCAATATGTTTGTTTTGAATTTATGTGGTTTCAACCCTAGCACAGCAGCATGAGTGGAGTACCCAAAAGGCGTCCTCTCAAAGATTTAATCCATCTAAGTGGTTCAGCGAAAGCTTTTTCGTATTGTCTCGCTTAACCAGTGGGTGAATGTTTCTATGTTGTGTTTGGCGTTTGGACGCATTGCTAAAACCTCATTTAAGGTGATGCTTACAACTAGCAAAGACGATATTTGGGCAAGTGCAACGTAAAGCGAAGGATCACAGGGAATAGCAGCTACAAAAATAAACAGAGGTAAGACGCCCCCTATCATTCGCACAAGCATAAAAGTGGTGAGATGTTGTTGAAGCCAAGTAACAGATCCATCTCTGAATGCAACATGAGACAGTATTAATGATATAGCGAAGAGAAATAAATACACAAATCCGTACAAAGGTGTCATAAAGATTGGTACTATCATGTTGACAGTAGTGCAAAGCATATAGCCTATTTTATTGATAATTTCATGTTACGCCACCGTTTATGAGGTGATGTGCTGAGGTTGAGTACGCCTTATTCGGTAGGCAATCCACAGCGCCCAAACAACAACGATAACGCTCATGGTCGTTGCAACGTTACCCTCATCTAGCGCGGCGGCCGTACCAAAATCAAATAAGCCGTGCCATACACTCACTGCCAAAATACTCTGAGTGCGTTTGTATAACCATGCCAGCAAAATAGCGCCGGGAATGATGTTGAGTAGGTAAAAAGGAAACATGCGCAGACCCATAGCAATGAAGGTATCTCGGTAGAAAAAGTATGGTAGGTGCCACAGCGCCCAGATTATGCCAAGGATGACGGCGCTGCGTAGGAAACTGTGGCGATGCTCGAGCTTCCCCTGTGCAAACCCACGCCAACCAAGTTCCTCACCAAGTCCAAAACTGAGCGTCCAGACGATAAGCGCACCTACAATGCCAACCTCACCTAAATAATCAACGTGACCGAGAGCTGCCAGATCTGGCACAACACCACTGACAACGTAACTCACAGCAAGACCACACAGCAGCATAAGCAAAGGTGATATCGCTAAAAAATAATCTGTCACCCGTAAACGCCAACGCAGTACCTGCTTGGCTAGGTCTTTAAACCCAGTTGCACCTGTCGTTACCGCCGTGATGATGATGGCAGCCAGCCCAGGGCCCCACGCGGCTAGGTAATGCCACCAACCTAAACTTGCCACTAGCCCGTGGTAGCGCGCAATCATGACGCTTGCGATTAACCATGAAATACCAAACGCCAGCCCGACAAAACTTATCAGTGGATGGCACTTGAGTGTGTTCATGACTTTATGTCTCTATTGTGACTAACTCAAATATTAGCGTAGGCGTCAGTTGTACAAGGTTTTGTAAACCTCGTAACTCAACATGACTTTTTGCAGATATACACGGGTTTCAGGTTTGTCAATGAACCGGTAAAAGTCGTCGCGGTTGCCAGCAACGTGGCTCGCTTCAAACAAGCGTGCAATGTAGCCCTGACCACCATTGTAAGACGGCACAACCCGCTCGAGGTCGCCGTCAAATCTATCTTCTAAACGGCTTAGGTAGTAGGTGCCATAGCGAATATTGTGCTCAATGTTAAAGGGGTCACCGGGCGCTTCACCCAGGAGTTCAGCAATCCAGTTCCAAGTTGAGGGAATCACCTGCATAAGCCCTTGCGCGTTCGCCCACGATACGGCGTTGGGGTAAAAGCGTGACTCTTCGCGCATAACTGCCCAGACCAAAGCCGGCTCAACATCCCATGTATTAGCCTGATAACTTACCAGTTCAGGAAACGCCCTTGGATAGGTAGCTTGCCAAGTGCGTTCGTCGCGCACGCCACTACGCCACCAAGCTTCAGCAGCGCGTTGGCTTTGCCGGAACTCGCCAAGTTGTTGTAGCGCTTCGGCCATAGCGATGGCATCTGCTTGGGTCGTTGCTTGCTGTAACCCGTAGATAAGTTCACCGGTAGCCGCTTCCACCTGACCAATGCGGGCGAGCGCACTGGCTAGTTCAACAACCTCGGGGCGGCTTGGGGGTAGGGGTGCGTGTACCTGCAAATCTGACTGAATGCCCAGATCGCGGCCCTGCCTGACGGCAAAAAAGGAAAAGCCCTCGAGCAACTCCATCGCTCTAGTACGACTTGCCTCATCGCCAGCGCGGGAGGCCAGCACGTAAGCGCGATACGCCGCATCGTCGGCGGTGGTGGCGTCTTGCTCAGCTAGTTGTAAATAGATAGGTAGCGCGTCTTGACCACGCCCGCGTTCCTCAAGAATACTGGTCGCATTCCACAAATAACGCACATCACCACTAGCAACATACAACTCAACGGCGCGGTCAACATCCCCCTGACGTAAGGCAATAATGCCGCGTCCATAGTCTCTAGCTGGGCTAGTGAGTTGATTAAACGCAGCTTCAGCCTCCTCAAACCGTCCTAGACCTAAAAGGGCCCACGCGCGGCCGGTTAGCGCGTCTTGGCTGCCGGGGATTTCGGCGAGCCAGCGGTCAAACGCATCTAATGCATTGGCGTGGTCGCCTAGTGCGTCATAAGCAGGACCTTCGATAGACGGCACCAGTGCGCCATCTAAAGCGCGCAGGGCGCTACGGTTTTGGCCAGCTTGTAAGTAGATGTTGGCGAGCACAAGGGGGCGAGTCTCGAGCCGTTCCAGGCCATCAAACGCATCGCGTAGGGGTAGGGCTTCGGTGTAGGCATTAATTGCCTCAGCAGGATTGCCAGCTTGTTCGCTAAGTTGGGCAAGCTCGAGCCAAAGCCCGCGCAACACATTCCGCGCTAGAGGGTCAGCGACGTGTTTGTTAATGGCCTCCCGCATATACTCGCTACGCTGGGCAGCGCTCAAGTGCGGGTGACGCCCCAAAAAAAGCAGGGTTTGGTAGCCTAAATAGCTCCCGTGGGCAGCTTGTGCCAGGTTATTAAGTGCGGTTAGGTCTGCGGTGGCAGCGGCATCTCGAAACGTGGCATAGCCTTGCAAGATAGGTTGCTCGTAAGGGTCAATACTAACTGCTTGCACGTTAGGTACAGGAATATGCGCGCTTCTGGGAACAATCCAACCGTTGGCTGTGGCTACCCATGCCCCGGTTAAGCCCAACAAGGTCGCGCCGAAAATCATCCATATGTTACGCATATGCTTAGTTTATGACGGCACGCAAAAAACTGAGTTAAGGTGTACACCAAAATCCCCCTCATGAAGTTTAGGTGTAGGGATTTTCACAGGTTGTCGTAGTTTGTTGTCGTGCTTTGTAGCCTTGCGTGATGCTTTAGAGCAACATGATTGATGCAACATCACCTTCCTGCAGGCGTAGACGTTTGTGGTACAACCATCCGGTGATATATAGCAAGATGAGGCGGTGCCTAATGAGATGGGTGCAGCACAAGGCGTTAGCACGGTTGAAAAGTGCTAAAACAGTGCAAAGCGTTAACATGATAAGGACAACATCATGAGATGGTGGCAGCGTTTGCAAACGCGGTTAACCGCTGCTTGGCAACGTATCCGTGAACAAGACGCCCGCCAAATGGTGCGTGATTTACGCCGTACCATCGGCTTAGTCTGGCGCACCAGCCCGCGTCAAGCGTCTATTATCGTCACCCTTAGTTTGTTACAAGCGTTTGTACCAGCAGTTAGTTTGTGGATCAGTAAACAGTTACTAGATGCCGTTGCCGAGGCCATTCAAACTGCGTCTGGTGACGTGAGCACGCTGCTGAGTTTGCTCATTTTGCAAGTGGTTGTGACGGCGCTAGCGAGTTTAGCAGGTGCATTTCAAAACGCCAGCCGCGAACTATTAGGGGACTCCTTACAAAACCGCATCAGTCGGGATATTTTGGGCAAAGCTAGCCAACTTGATTTAGAAAGTTTTGAAAATCCAGACACTTACGACGCGTTGCAAAACGCCTATAACGAAGTGGGCTCGAGGCCGCTAGGTGTCCTCACGCAGCTTATTACGCTTGGGCAAGCGCTCATCACTTTGGGCTCGGTAGGGGCGCTTATGAGCCAGTTGGGTGCAAGCGTTGTGCCGCTCGTGTTGCTGGCGAGTGTGCCCAGCGTGTGGGTCAGCAGTCAGTTTGGCACAGCTAGTTACCGCATGTTGCGCCGCCGCGCCCCGGACGCCCGCGTACAGAACTATTTGGGCAGGTTACTCACGCTGGATAACCTCGTCAAAGAAGTGCGCTTGTTTAACGTTGAGCGCTACCTACTTGACCGCTGGCAATATTACTACCTCAGCTTCCGCAAAGAATTTGTAGGGCTGATTCGCCGTCGTACCTTTTGGAGCACGGCAGCGTCGTTGTTTTCTACGAGCATGATTGCTGTGGCCACACTGACGGTGTTGCGCAGGGCTGCTCGAGGCCAGATGACCGTGGGAGATTTTTCGTTATTTGTAGGCGGCATCAGCCAGTTACAAGCGCAATTCGATCGACTGTTGAACGGCCTCTCGAGCATCTACCAACACTTGCTTTACATGCGCAACCTATTTGAGTTTTTAGAACTCCCCAGCCGCGACTTAAACGCAGGTGAAATTTGGCAAGGGGAGATTCACACCATCACCTTTGAAAACGTGGGCTTTCGTTATCCGCTCGCTGACCGTGACGTACTCCAAGATGTCTCGTTTGAGATTCACAGAGGGCAATCTCTGGCGCTGGTTGGTCACAACGGTGCCGGTAAAACCACGCTGGTCAAACTGCTGACGCGCTTGTACGAACCCACCTCTGGCACAATTTTGCTCAATGGGCAAGATGCTACACGTTATAGCCCGCGCAGCGTGCAGCAGGCGATTAGCAGTATTTTTCAGGATTACGGGCGTTATCACTTAACCGTGCGCGAAAACGTGAGTATGAGTGGCTTAGCTACTGCTCAAGATGACCCGCAAGGAGTGATTAACAATGACGATGCCATTAGTAAAGCAATCGGGCAAGGTGGCGCAGACAGCTTTGTAGACGACCTGCCGCAGCAAACAGAGACTTTGTTGAGCCGTTATTTTGAGGGTGGCGTTGACCTTTCCGGCGGTCAGTGGCAACGCTTGGCGTTATCGCGGTTGTACTTTCGGGATGCCTCTGTACTGGTATTTGACGAACCTACCGCCGCGCTCGACGCCGAAGCAGAGTTTGCGGTTATTGAGTCGTTGCGCGAACAAGCTGCGAGCCGCATTGTGCTGATTATCTCGCACCGCTTTAGTACCGTGCGACTTGCTGACACAATTGTGGTCTTGGAAGCTGGCAAGATTAGCGAACGCGGCTCCCATGCGGAACTCATGGCAGAAGGTGGTACTTATGCAAGGATGTTTTCACTACAAGCTCGAGGCTATCGGGATTAGCCGATGTGCTTGCCAATAGCATCCTCAAATGATTTTGATAGTTTAGTATTTATAGTGTAAAACCAACATAAGCTTGAGATACTTATATATCGTGAACTGACAAAAACCTCGCAATGTTCGGCAATGTTAAGTGTTCACGTTCGGCTTGCCAAGCATCTTTCTATAGCAACCTCACAATGTTGTAATACATGCGTTATGGTGAGCTTAGGCTGTCGCTGATGAAATCTCCCTTTCCCCCGTGCTCCCATGCCCCCTTTCCAAAAAGCAATATCCACGTGTCGGTAAGTCCGTGACAACATCTCGTGTAGCTGCTACTAAATCAATTCAATGTTAAACTAAATAAATCTTATCAGCTCAACTCACTCTATTTGGAGAGATGGTGTTGTACTGGAATTATTTTATTGAGGTTTGTTATGCCCACTCATTATCAAGGCAGTACCGCTGCTAAACGCGCGCTGGACGTTTATATCAAGCTCGACCGAGCAGCCGGAGCAGTCTCGAGCCGCATCAATCAACATTTGGCAGACTACTCACTTACGGTGAGTCAGTTTGGTGTGCTCGAGGCACTTTATCACCTAGGACCCCTACGCCAAAAAGACCTCGCCCAAAAAATTCTCAAGTCAACCGGTAACATCACGTTAGTTATTGATAATCTCGTCAAGCGCAAGCTAGTTACCCGTAAACGTGACAAACACGACCGCCGGGCGATTCATATCCATTTAACTGAAGCTGGTAGCGCACTTATTGACGACATCTTTCCAAAACACGTGGCACTTGTTGAGGCGGAAATGAGCATCCTCAGCATGGAGGAGCAAGACGAACTACAACGTCTGTGTCGTAAATTAGGCTTACAACAACCGTGACAAATCAGGTTGATGCTTTGCTTTCCCAGATCACTACCTGGGCACGTGAGCAGCCCAACGTATTGGCGCTGGCATTGGTTGGGTCTTACGCCAGAGGCACTGCACGTGCTGATTCCGATGTTGACCTTGTACTCGTTTGCGAGGTGCCATCTATACTATTGGATGACACGCGTTGGGTGCATCAGTTTGGTGAGGTGGTAGGTACTCGGCATGGTGATTACGGGCTTGTGCAGTCAAAACACGTTCAGTATCAACTTGACCTTGAGAACATACTGCTCGAGGTTGAATTTGGCATCACCAGCGCTATATGGACAGCCACCAACCCACCTGATAGGGCGACCTGCTACTGCGTGTTAGACGGAATGCGTACGTTGTACGACCCAGGTGAACGTTTGCACCCCCTCGAGGCTGCATGTCATAAATTGACAACATCAGATAACCTTTCATGACAGTGTCATGCTGCCACGATATTTACGACAACTACTAAAATCCCCCTTTCTCCCCTTCTCCTTTTCTCCTCAATTTCACTTACATCACACGGTTAGCCATTTGCTATAGTTTCACGAGAAACTGCTACAAACCTTACTTCCGGTCAAACACATGACATACGTTAGCACAAAATAGTTTAACATTAAACTAATTGAATTTAGGAGGACCTTAAATGACCAATCCTGTACAAGGCTTTCATCACATTACAGCCATGGCGAGTAGTCCCCAGCGCAACCTCGAGTTCTACCGTGACGTACTCGGTCAGCGGCTGGTTAAACAAACTGTCAACTTTGACGACCCCGGAACTTATCACCTCTACTACGGCGATTACCAGGGCAGTCCTGGTACTATTCTGACGTTTTTCCCCTGGCCGCATATGCAACGCGGCACGCGTGGTAGTGGTGAAGCAGGTGCCATTGCTTACAGCATCAATACAGACTCGCTTGACTATTGGCGTAAGCGGTTTGCGGAGAATCAGCTCGAGGTCACGGAAAGCAAACGTTTTGGCGAAATGGTGCTTGCATTTAACGATCCTGACGGGATGCAGCTCGAGCTGATTACTCAGGACGACGCCCTCACAATTAGCCCTTGGCAAAATAGTGACGTTCCTAACGAGCACCAACTGCGCGGGTTTCACAGCGTCACTTTAGTTGTAAACGATGCCACCCGCAGTGAGCAGTTATTAGTTGAGCGCTTGGGATTGACAGCTCAACAGTCTATGAACGAAGGCATCAACGAGCATGCTGCTGAGCGCAAACGCTTTGAACTGTCAGGTGGTCAAGTTGTAGATCTGCTGATCCAACCTCACGCCCTACCTGCCCGCTTAGGTGCAGGCTCGGTGCACCACCTGGCCTTCCGCAATCAAGATGACAGCGAACAAGCTGAATACCTAGCCAACTTGCGTCACAAAGGTGTCAACGTGACTCCTGTCCAAGACCGTCAGTATTTTCACTCCATCTATTTCCGTGAACCCGGCGGCGTGCTGTTTGAACTTGCTACCGATGCACCCGGCTTTGCAACGGATGAACCTCTAGAGCACCTTGGCGAACGCTTACAATTACCGAGCTGGTATGAGCCCCAGCGTGCCGGTATTGAAAACCAACTGCCCATACTTGATGTTAGTATGGCTCAACGTGATGCTTTGGAAGTTGATACTTTTTAGGATAATACTCTATCTGAAATGAGACAAGCTTATGACTGTTAACACACCCCACGATCCTCACGCTCAACAACCGGTGCGTCAACTTGGCGCACCCCTACAAGACGCTAAGCGCGTTGTAATACTACTCCACGGACGCGGTGCAGACGCAGCTGACATCCTCGGCTTAAGTGAATATCTTGACGTAGAAGACACTTGTTTTATGGCACCTGAAGCTTACGGGCGGCAGTGGTATCCGCAGCGGTTTACCGTACCTACTGCGCAAAACGAACCCTTTTTGACCTCTGCACTCGGTCTTGTTGATAGCTTGGTGATGCACGCATTAGCTGCTGGCGTTCCTGCTGAAAAACTTGTCTTAAGTGGGTTTTCACAGGGTGCATGTTTGGCGCTCGAGTACACCGCCAGAAACCCCCACCCTTACGGTGCTGTTGTCGCACTCAGTGGCGGGCTCATCGGCGACAAGCTAGATACTAGTCGCTACGGACAGGATATGACCGGCATGACCGTGTTTTTGGGTTGCAGCGATATTGATCCGCATATTCCTTTAGCACGGGTTCAAGAATCAACAGCTTTGTTCAAGCAAGCTGGTGCAACCGTCACCGAGCGTATTTACCCCGGCATGCCACATACCATTAATGAGGATGAACTCAACTGGTTGGGTGAGCGCCTAACGAGCTTGGATTAGCCATCTAGCTCAGAAATATCTGTCAGTTGTATGACTCGTGACCTTATGACATATGCATTAACTTACTGTCACGAGTCATAAAACTCCAAGCTTTTTTCCTAAATCTCTGATACAATCACAATATGTCTACTGTCCATTTCAAAGTTGGTGAAACCCTGCGCCGCTACAACAAAACCCCAGCAGCGCTTATTGAAACTAGTGGCCTAGCCAAAACGACGGTGTACAACATTGTCAACAACAAAGCTAAAGCCGTAGAGCTTGAAACGTTAAGTAAGTTGATAGCAGGTTTACGTGAACTCATCCAACAAGATGTGAGCATCACTGATATTTTGGAAGAAGATGTACAACCTGATTGGCGTGAAGAAATCTTCAAAAATGCCAAGCCGTTTCACTGGGATAAGATTAGAAAAGAGTTGCCAGAATTAACACTAGAAGAAAAAGCTGAAGCAGATGAAGTCATTGCTTTTTTGGATGCCCAGCGAAAGCAAGATGAACCGTATTTGTCTAAGCGTCTTCAGGAAATGCTCGAGATATTTTCAGAATCAGAGCAAGAAGTCTCAACCTAGGTGGCAACCTATCTTGTTGATACTAATATCATCAGTTATGCCAACAATGAACACAGTCTTTGGCAAGTTTATGAACCCATTGTAGGCAGTCATAGCTTATATCTTGCTGCACAGACAGTGGCAGAGTTACGCTTTGGTGCGCGCTACGGTCATTGGGGTGAACGGCGTACGCAAAGATTGGAAGTTTTAATATCCAAATACGGCGTGGTCTATCCCAACGATGCTGTATGTACAGCGTGGGCAGACGTTAGAGTGCTAGGGTTTGAAAAAGGACGGCCGATGCATGCATCGGATGCTTGGATAGCTGCCACTGCCCTTGCTTTGGATGTACCCTTAGTTACTCACAACGCTAAAGACTTCGACTTCATCCCGAACCTCAGCATTATTTCTGAGCGTGCCTGAACAAATATCTCTAGGAAAGTGGCACAGCTAGCGCCAGCCTCGAGCCCAACACTACAAACATCACTGCAAAGACTCGCTGAACCCACCCCAAAACACGCGGTGAGGTTGCTAACTTTAATCGCAGCCCTTGTGCAAGTAACCCGTAGCCCACGTACACCACGAACGTCATTATCATGAAAATTAGTCCTAGTACAGCCATGTGGAGCGTGGGTGCAGTAACATCTAGCTGTACAGACAAAGGCAAAAATGCCATAAAAAAGAGCAGCAACTGCGGGTTGAGCACGTTCATAAGAACGGCTTTGCCAGCTATCTGTTTGAATTGAGGTTGACGTGTCTGTGACTGGCTGTCACTCTGGGGCGTGTCAATATCCTGCAACTGTAAAATATTAGTTTCATGCCACATCCCCCACGCTAAATACAGTAAATACAGTGCGCCTACAACTTTAAGTCCCTAAAATACTTGCGTGCTAGCTTGCACAATCGCCGAAAGTCCCAAAATACTTACCAGCATATGGGGGACAATGCTCACCGTGCAGCCAAACGCAGCCACCACGCTCGCTCTAAACCCATGTGTGAGTGCTGTGGATAGCGTGTAAATAGCACCTGTTCCGGGCATGAGTACCAAGATGAGCGAGGCGACGAAAAATTCAAGGCTAATCATGAGGCTGTGCCTGCTATCTGATGTGTGTCGTTTGTGGAAGTAGTATCGGCGGTGATGACCTCGAGCAACTCAACACGAACATCCTCTGTAACAAGCTGAATATTTTGGGTGATAGCCTCAAGCTGCTGCCTCACTGCATCTTTAGGTACGCCTGCTGGTGCGTACGCCACATACAGCGCGCGTGTCGTTGTTTCAGAAATGGGAGTACGAGCGTCCTGCCCATAAATAATGCTGCACACCACACCCTGCGCGTCCTGCATCATCATGTCACCTGCTTTGAGGGTTTTGGTTTTGCCGTTCATCTGGGTGAAGGTTTCATCACCTTGACTGGCGTCTATGAGAATAGGCTCAGCTAGTAAATTTGCGTCGTGCCCGGCGGTGAGGACAAGCGTTTTTAACTCAGCGGCAAAGTTGGCATCAACGAGTGGGCTAACGGTGGGTAGGGATTTGTTTTTGGTCACAACCGACTCGAGCTGCAACTGCACATGGTAAGTATTGCCAAATGTTTTGTAGTAGTCGCGGTAGGCAGCCAAAACCTCTAACCGCAAAAAATCTGCCCTTGAAAAGCCAGCGTACTGTTGTCGTAAGCTAGCCTCGAGCTCACGCTTGCGACCATCAAGCGGCGTGCTGCGTTTGCGGTTGTCCACCCCAGCAACTAAAAGTAACCCCACATGACCGCCCGGAAAGCTAGTGTGCCAGCGTGGACTTATCTGTATGTTCATGATCTCGCTCCTTCAACAGGTGAACATCACACGTCTAGGACACTTGTTCTAGACTATTTCCTGCTTGTATTGGAGCTTATCTTGAGTGCGTAGAAGCTGTCTTGTACGCACTTGCGCTTTGGGAGGTTGAGGGATTACAACATTGTCGTATAGTGCTGATACTGCTCCTGTTGGTATTGGCCGGGCGTCACGCCCCACAAGCGTTTAAGCCAACGGGTTAAGTGGCTTTGGTCGTTAAAGCCTGTGCTCACGGCCACCTCAGCAATACTGCGCCCTGCGCTTAATAAGTCTTTGGCGTGACGTACGCGTACTTGCCGCAAATAGGCATGAGGCGGCACGCCTGCGTATGAGCTAAATACTCGCAGTAGATGATAACGACTAAGTTGCGTGAGGTTGGCAAGGTCAGCTAGCGAGACATCTTCTGCATAGTGCTGCTCGAGGTAGCTTTTGACCTGTTGCACGGCGCGTGGCTCTGTACCTACTATTTGGTGGTGGGGCGGGTCATCTGCATAGCGACGAATAAGCTCACCAAGGATGGTGATGAGATGTGTTTCTTGCTCGAGGCTGGTTGATGTTTCACCCTGAGCATGATGTTGCTCGAGCCTCTTATGCACGCTAACTAACTTACGCGCCAGACGGTCATCACAAATGGTTCCTGCTTGAATAAAGGGCAACTCACGTGGCTTACCCGCTAGTTCCGATGCAATGCGGGTAAGTACAGTGGGTTTAATATAAAACATCCGGTAGGTCCAACCACTTTCAGCCAGCGGACCACCCGTGTGCATCTCGCCCGGAATACACAAGTTGATGTCTCCTGAGGACGCCACCACGTTTTCACCTCGGTAGAAAAAACCTAGCGCACCACGTTCAATCACGCCGACAGCATAGCGTTCGTGCGTGTGTTTCGGAAATACCTGTTTGAGGTGGGTAGCACGAAGCAGCTCGAGCTTGTCCAGATGATTCATCCACCATAGTTTGATGGTTGCATCTGAAGGCTGGGCGGGCTGCGCAGGTACTGACATGACAGCTTAGTGTGACACATTTATGAACTGTGTGGCTAGATTTCCCTTGATGGCATCACATTCGCGTGGCTCATTAAATACGTCAGATTGTTGAGGTAGAGGTTCTAGGCATCATGCTGTTGCAATCGTTTGGCGTCATTGGCAGCTAAGCGGGTGCGCCAGTCAGACTCACTATGCGCAAGGTGGTAGTTTTGCCAGCGTCCCATTTGCTTGCCAAACAGATGATATGCCAGCAGGTGCAGTTTGCCTTGCGCTCTGATGCGGGCGAGTTGTAACCCATGCCGCCGCGCATAGTAGCCCAATTGGCAATATATCTTGATAATTTGCTGTTGAATGCTAGTGCCCTCGTCTAGTGTTTCAGGCAAGTCATACTTAAATGCTTCAAGATCATCACGAAAAAACTGTGCAAGTAGCTGTTGCTGGGTGTCAGAAAACATCTGCTTGTAGCGCCCTTGGCGAGACGTGGTGAGGGGTTGCTCGAGCCGTGGATGATGCACGCGCAAGGTCTCGGGCATAATTGAGTGCTGGTGAAACTCGAGCATCGCAGCATTGTAGTCCACACCTAAAAAGGTACACAAGCGCCGAAGTTCTGGTTCAGGCGCTTGTGTCAAATCTTCATAGCGCAACCACACTTGGGAAGATGCTGGAAAAGGATTTTTGTTACGCAGTTGATACAGGTAGTTTTTGAGGCTGGCGGCACGGTCAAATACGAACCTGTTGCTTGCTTGTTCCTTGTTCCAACGTGTCACGTGTGAGGTCAGCACGTCCCTAGGGTCGCGCATGAGGCAGACAAGTTTGGCGTTGGGATAAAGCTGGTAAAGTTCAGGTAAATGAAGCGCATGTACAGGCGTTTTTTCTGACCAAAGCTGAGCAGCTTTTTCATGACAATAATATTCAGCAAGGGTATCAATTAACGCTCGCGTAGTGCCCTGATAATCTGGAATCCCCAACGCAAGCTGTGCTAAACACCATGCTGCTGGGTCATCGTAACGAGCAAACCCTGCATAGAGGAAGTTTAACCACAGACGGTACTGCCACGTAGTTGTGATGTGCTCACTACAGCCAAAGTAGTCAAGCAGCCTAAACATAGTTGCTTCAGGAAAAACGGCAAACGCTGGGTGGCAGTCCACCATGCGGGCGAGCAAGGTGGTACCAGCTCGAGGCATGCCAACAATAAAAAATGGATCCCGACTTGCTGCTTTGGTATCTTCACGCAAGCTCACTGAACTAGCAGTTTATCACGCGTGTTGGCTGTTCTAAATGGGAATTATTTGAGCAAGATGTCACTCGAGACACTATTCATCAACAATTGACAACGGTGTTTCTGGAGGTTGATAACACCATCAACTTGTCAGGATACTCAAAAGTAGCACTAACAAGCGTTAGCGCCCAAGCCACAAAAAAGATACCAGCAGCCTACACTGGTATCTATCAATATCCATAGATGTGATGATGTTTAGCGCATCACACTATCAGTTTTATTGGAACATGTTGACAAATACGTTTTGCGTTTCGCCTGGTACAACATTAACTTGTACAACGGTCTCACCTGCACCTGGTGCTACGAACCGAAGCTGGTAGGTTCCCGGATCAAGAGGAATAGGGTTCATGGGGGTGATGCCTAAGTAACGCCCGTCAATAAACACCTGTACAGCACGTGGGTTGCTGTCGATGAGTACATCACCTAGACCACCAAATGGTCCAGCAACACTGGTCATGCGGGCTGGACCAACAATACCAGACACATTCCCCATACTATGCGACGTTACCGCAGCGTTACCGGGGTTTACAGGCTGAGGTACAGTTGCAGGACTAGCCATTGTCTGAGCCATACCAGCCATGGTGTTACGCATAACGTTGTTACCTGTGATTGCTGAATTCATCATGCCCGGTTGCATCATATTAGGCTGCATCATGCCGGGTTGCATCATATTAGTTTGCATCGGTCCACGTTCTGTCATGACAACACCGCGCGTTGCCCCACCTACCATACCCATGTTGGTCATACCCTGGGTCGTCATGGTTTGGCGCATTACACTACCTTGCATCATTGTGTTTGCCATCGGTGCGCTCACTGCTGCACCCGTTGCTGAGTCAGCTACAAGATTAGTTGTTTGGTCGGTAGCGATGGTGAAAGCTTGCTCGAGGAACTGTTGGCTAGACATTTCTAGTCGCAGGGTGTGTTGTCCTACGGGAATGCGTCGCACGCTCAACACCCCACTGCTAGGAATGACACCTACTGCATTACCATTAATGACCACCAACGCGCCTGTAAACGGACTTGCAACGCGCAATGTGCCGTAAGCAGTTACAGATTGTGCACGTGCCACAGCAATCTCTTGGCGGTTATTGCTTGCTGTGCCAGTTGATGACATGTCAGACATACTTTCAGATGATTCCTCAGACGCCATTTCTTGTCCCATAGTGCCAGCGTCCAAGGCAACAAGTTCACCTGCTACGACGATAATTTCATCACCAAGTACACTTACGCTACTGCTGAACGACAAAAAGCCGTCTTGCTCGAGCCTTACCTCATACTCACCAGAAGGCACTTCGTAAAGTACAGGCGCGTTGCCAATAAACTCATCGTTCACAAATACCGCTGCACCAATGGGTTCTGAACGAATATTTAAAGCACCCTGTACAGATGTCTGCGCGAGTGTTGCCATGAATAATGTCAGGAGTAACATACTTAATGCTGTCTTAGAGATTCTCATCAATAAACACCTCTCTGGGACTTTAGCAACCCTGCTGCCTAACGCACTGTAAACAACCTTAAATCTTGCTGTACAAACTGGATTATGTGAAATTTATGACAGGTGAATCGAGGAGCTTAGCAGTGATGATGGTAGAACATTGACTTTAGAGATCGCAGAATGCTCGAGGCAAGCCCAATTGATACAACGTCCTGCCACAGGATGCCAATTAACAAACACCGACAATAACGTATAAGTTTTCAAGATTAGCCTCACAAAAATCACTGTAAATCAGCACACTCTTCACGCAAAATTAGTCAATGAAGCGCATACTTCCAAGTATTGACGTAATAAATTACACAAGGTAAAGTATCATCTTGGAGGTTTTAGTGTGACATCTTTTTCCTTAAAACGGATGCTAACAAGCTGTTTGTTGGTCTTGGTAGGACTTGCCCACGCTCAAGACACAACACCTGTAAAATTTACGCTTGACTGGGCATTTCAAGGTCCCCAAGCGTTTTTCCTACACACTGTAGATGCTGGCTATTTTGCTGATGAAGGCATCGACATCACCATAGACCGGGGCTTTGGCTCAGCCGGTACAGTAACGCAGATTGCCGGTGGTGCTTATGATATTGGCTTTGCGGATATTAATTCAATGATTGAGTTTAACGCTGCCAATCCCGAGCAAGCCCTCACAGCGGTAGCTGTAGTGTACAACTTTCC
>CAZMCW010000035.1:0-22205 GCA_964564405.1 uncultured bacterium | reverse complement strand
TTCTGCTCGCTCTGCTCGGGTTACTTTGTTACCAAAATAACCGGAAAGGGTATCATCTGGCATAGCTGAAGATTATGGCTGATGGTCTAAGCTTATACTAAAGTGTTTTTTGCATAGCACAACGTGCCCTGTAAAAAACACGTGAGCGTGTACCCTTAGACGATTCAGATTATGACATCCTCGAGTCAGTTTAGTATTAGTTTAGAAAGCTGTTTCCATGCCTGACAATTCTGATCTATCGCAACACCTTAACTCACCTCAACCCACACAGCCTGTTCAAGCTGAGCACAGTGCTGATGATGGCACTATTAATAACGCCGTCAACAACACTGTTGATGGCATCGTTGACAACACTTCTACCGTTGACGGTACTTCTAGTAATACTAGCGACGGCAAGGGTAGCAGCGAAACTAGCAGCGAGGGCGTTGGCTACGTTGTGGGGGTGGGGTCATCAGCAGGCGGTCTAGAAGCACTTAGCGAATTTATTAACAATCTACCAGATAAGCTCGAGGACGTTGCCATCGTTATCGCTCAGCATTTAAGTCCTACTTACAAAAGCATGTTAGTTGAACTTTTAGGACGTGAAACGCAGCATACCGTCAACGAGGTCAAAGAGCAGCAAAAGATTTGTGCTGGCGTTATTTACGTCACGCCACCAGATAGCAATATTGAGCTGCAAGCAGACACTTTGGTCCTCAGTAAACCCAACGATTCATTGGGACCTAAACCGTCGGTCAACCAATTTTTTGAATCGCTAGCACTCGCTAGAGGCGCGCGCGCAGCTGGCATTATTTTGTCTGGTACAGGGTCAGACGGCGCCCGCGGTCTCAAAACCATTCATGAAACAGGCGGGCTTACGCTGGTTCAAGTTCCTCAAACAGCCAAGTATGACGGCATGCCTCAAGCAGCTATTAATACGGGGAGTGTTACGGCCATGTTGCGGCCCAAAGAGATGGGCGAGCAACTCCTCGAGCTTTTGCAGCACCCTCCTCAATTTACCCATGCGCACAACAGTTTTAACGAACTGTTAGCGCTACTTGCCGATAAAACAGGCACTAATTTTGGCCATTATAAGATGTCCACCATTTTTAGGCGCCTCGAGAAACGCCTTGCCGCACTCAACATCGCAAGTATTGACCATTATTTAAGCTACGTTCGTGACACCCCAGACGAAATTGATGTGCTTTTTAACACCGTACTCATTGGTGTTACCAGTTTTTACCGCGACCCAGATGCGTTCGACGCGCTCAAAAGTTACCTGCGCGAACTTATTAACGCAAAACCCGTTGGCGATACGTTGCGCATTTGGACAGCCGGGTGTGCGTCGGGTGAAGAAGCTTATACCATCACCATGATGGTCTACGACCTGCTCGGACAGCGCACCCAAGACCTCGACGTGCAAGTGTTTGCAACCGATATAGATAAACGCGCGCTCGCCCACGCACGCCGGGGCATCTACAGTGCTGAGCAACTGCACACCATGCCCGAAAGCTATCTAGAACGGTTTTTTACTGAAACGAGCCAAGGCTTTGAAGTGTCTGCTGCGGTGCGCGCCAAGGTACTTTTTTCCAAGCATGATGTTACTAGCAATCCACCATTTTTACGGATAGATTTAATCAGCTGCCGCAACTTGTTGATCTATTTTGATAGCCAACTACAAAAACATGTTATTCCAGTATTTCACTACGCACTTAACCCGCAGGGCTATTTGTTTTTGGGACGTTCCGAAACCATCGGGGCGTTCAGCGATTTGTTTGCTACCACTGACAGCAAGTCTAAAATTTATCGGCGGCGCTCTGCTAACAGCTTACACGCTATTAAGTTTTCAGCGTTTAAGTCGCAGCGTACCCCGCGCCCACTGCCGCCAGTCCAATATGAAAAATCAGTTGCTGAACTGGTGCAAGAAACGCTCTACCAAACTTTTGCTCACCCCTACGTGATTATTAACGACAACTTAGACGTGCTCGAGATTCGCGGTGAAATTACGCCTTACCTGAGCTTGCGTGAAGGCACTGTTAATGTCAATATTGTCAAACTTGCCCGTGAAGATTTGCGTATTGAACTGCGCGCGGTAATTTTGCGGTCCCTCAAATCACATCGCCTAGAACGCACTAGCGTTCGCTATTTGAATGATGCTCCCCACTATGTTGATATTGTCGTGCGCCTGCTAGTTACTAGCGAACAGCGCGACAATTTGTTGATGGTGGTATTTGAACGGCGCGATATTGAAGGACCTGTGGTTGTTACCAGTAGCGACGGTACAGCTAAAGACACCCTCGAGCTCGAGCAAGAACTTGCTGCAACCAAAGAACACTTACAGACGTTTATTGAAGAACTTGAAACGTCTAACGAAGAACTTCAGTCGCTCAATGAAGAATTGCAGTCGTCCAACGAAGAACTCCAAACGGCCAACGAAGAACTTGAAACATCCAACGAAGAACTGCAGTCGTCCAACGAAGAACTCCAGATGGCGTATGACGAACTGCGCAGTGTTAATAACGCCCTCGAACGCAAAGAAGCTGAACTTTCCGAATCTGAGGCCAACGTACGCGCGCTACTCGGGAACACCTTGCAAGCGTTTGTGCTGGTAAGCCGCACTTACCACGTGCTAGCGTTTAACGCTCGCATGCAAGCTTGGGTTAAATTATTTAAACCTGCTCCTGAAATTTCTGCCGAACAAGTACATACTTCATCTCAAGATGGGTCTGCAGATGATGTAAGCCCTGCTGACGTGCTCTATGAAGGCGATACCATCTTTGATATTTTGCCAGATAGCTACCTTAAAACCTTTCACCAAGACTTCAAAAAGGCGCTCAGCGGGCAAGACGTTCATGGCGAAGTTAGCCTCAATACCCAGCAGGGAAAGACTCGGGTTTACCGCTACTGCTACACCCCCGTGACTGATGCCACGAACACAGATAATAGTACAGATAACACTCGTGCTGATGCTACGAGTACTGACGGCACCGGCAACGTGACGTCGGTATCGCTAGCGCTACTTGACATTACTGCCGAAAAACAAGCTCTAGCCGAACTCGCCGACCGCGAAAATCTCATCAGTACTATTTTTGCAGTTACCGACGTGGGGTTTTGCCTCACCAACCAACGCGGCGAATTTGTGAAGATCAACGAAGGGTACTGCCGGCTCTACGGCTACCGCGAAGATGAGTTGTTAGGCCAAAACTTTACAATGGTACTCCCCGAAGACCAACGTGACGCCGCCCAACAACTCCATGACGACTACTTGCGCGGCCTTACCGAAGAATCTGCTGGCGAGTGGACTGTCCAGCGCAAAAACGGTGACCCTATGCGCGTGCTTGTCACGGTTGCCCGTATGCAAAGTTACAACCAATGGTTTAAAGTTACATCTGTCACCAACCTCACACCTCATATGGAAGCTGAGCAAGCCCTCCGGCGCGAGCGCAACTTGCTGCGGGCCATTATGCAAACCAGCATTGCAGCTGTTATTGTCTTAGACGCAGATGGTTACATAACTTACGTAAATAACTATGTGCAAGACATATTTGCACGCAGTAAAGACGCTCTTATTAGCACCCAGGTTGATGCCACCGAATGGTACCTTTGTGACCTCAACGGCCAGCCTCTAGCACCCCAAGCTTTACCGTTTCGGCAGATTTTGGATGACGCTAGCACGGTTGATGACCACCAACTGTTGGTCTGTGTGCCTGACCGCGACCCTAAAGTTGTGGCCATCAATGGTGCTCCCGTGCTCACAGCAGACGGTAACGTTAGCTATGGGGTCTTTTTTATCCACGACATTAGCGACCGCAAAAAGACCGAGCAAGCTTTACAAGAACTCAATGAAACCCTAGAGCAACGCGTCAAGACGCGCACCCTAGAACTTGAAGACCTCAACCAACAACTGCACACAGAAGTGCTTGAAGGTCAAGCCAAAGAACGCGCTTTAGCTCAGAGTGAACACCGCTATCACTTGCTAGCTGGCAATATTCCCAACAGCGACATGTATTTGTTTGACACCAACATGCGTATTTTACTAGCGGACGGCACAGCCACTAAAAAAATCAACTTGGATCTATCGCACGTCGCCGGACAAACTTTGCGCGACGCGTTTGAACCTGCCATCGCTGACGTTTTAGAGCCTTTGTTTGCTCAAGCTTTGGTAGGCCGTGAAGCGTCTGGTGAACTGCGCTATATTTTACCAGACCCGATTTTACCAGACCCGATTTTATTAGATCAGGTTTCATCAGATCATGCTTTGCCCAACCAGAACGCATCAGATCGCGATGCGTTAGATCAGAGTGCACCCACTAGCTCAGTTGACGCACCCACTTCCCCAGTTGCTGAGCCAGCTGACCTAGCACGCTATTACAGCATTCGCGCTGTGCCTATTATTGACATGCGCGGCAACGTTGAAGCAGGTATGGTGCTGTTGCAAGACGTGACTGAACGCAAGCACATTGAACAACAAATTGCTGATTCGCTAAGTGAAAAAGAAGTGCTTTTGCAAGAGGTTCACCACCGCGTCAAAAACAACTTGCAGATTATCTCGAGCTTGCTGAGTTTACAAAGCAAACGCGTTAGCGACGACAAGGTTCTTAATGTATTGCAAGACAGTCAAGAACGCGTACAAGCTATGGCGCTTGTGCACGAACGCCTTTACCAAAGTGACGACCTAGGCTACATTGATTTTGCAGCTTATTTGGCTGAGTTAGCAGCCAGCGCTCAAAAAATGTACCGCGCAACTCATGTTGAGCTTATCTTTGAGACAGAACCCATTCACCTTACTGTTGAACAAGCTATTCCTTGCGGCTTAATTAGCACTGAACTTCTTTCCAACGTATTCAAGTACGCGTTTGCAGATAACACACCCGATCACACGCGCCCCCGGGTATGGATTCGCTTACTGCGCGATGCTGTCTACGCTGAACAAGTTGTGTTGAGTGTGCGCGACAACGGTATAGGCTTTCCTGAAGAATTTACGCTCGAGCACGCTAACAGCCTCGGCTACCGCATTGTGACGTTGTTAAGCCGCCAACTTGACGCTGAGCTTGAGGTTGGCAACGAAACTGACCCACCGGGTGCGTGTACCCGTTTGTCGTTCCGTATTGACAACCAAGACGACGACCTTTTAGACAGCAGTGATATTATCCTCGAGTAACCTTTAACACGCCAGCTAACTCAACTCAATCTGGGCAGATTGATAACTGCGCCACACGCGCGCGCCAACGCGGGCATAAAACGCAACCAGATCCGTCCAGTCAATCACAGTGTGGGTTGCGTTTTGCTGATTCAGGTAGTTTAAGCAAGCAACTAAAAAACCAAGCCCTAGCCCTTGACCGCGGCAGTCTGCCGCTATGCCAATAGGACCTAAGCCGGCTGTGGTTGGCACAATGCTTTCAGGCAGTGACGTGCGCCAGTTGAGGCTAGGACCAAGATAGCCGTAGCGAGTAGCATCAGCTGTTAAAAACACACAGGCAAACCCCACAATGACCGGTTGAGCGTGTTGCTGGTCAACCAATGCCAAAACGGTTAGACCGCGCTCAAGCCGCTCGCTCACTTCCGCTTGCCAGCGTCCTGGAAACTCTTGTGCCAAAAATGCCTTGAGCTGCTCACATTGTGCACGTTCACGGGTAATATCCACAAGTTTATAGCCAGCAGCCAACGCCACTTGGGGGAGCTGCCTAAGGTCAACCAGTAAGTCGTGCTCGAGCCCACGCCACGTTACACCGCGTGCCCGCAAAAACCGCCACGTGTCCGCTGACACAACTTGGGGAATGCCAGGTAGCAAATGCTTGGGATCTGCTGCCATACGAAGGTGACGCACGCCCGCAGTTTGTAAATGCGCCATCAACGTGTCCCACAGCAACCCACCCACACCTTGGCGGCAATGGGCGGGGGCGACAGCTAACCCGCACAAATGAGCTCTAGGCGGTGTCGTTGCCCAGTGGCCTGCAGGTTTTGCCCACATAAACCCTACAACCTCAGTTGCACGCACGGCTACCGTAAACCAACTTGCCGGTGTTGCAACTTCAAGGGACTGCTCGAGCAATGTCATCGTCAGCGGATGGTCACGCTCTAGGTAAGCGTTCCAAAGCTTAATCACCGCAGCTTTGTCCGCCACTTCAAAGTTACGCAAAGTAATATCAGTCACGATGGAACGTTAACCGAGTTGCACAATATGTGTCAACATGTTGAACGTTCCCAAATTCATCTAGCACAACTTAACAGGATGTTCGTCTCATGTACTGTTGATAATTTGGAGATATGGCCACGCTGATGCATAACCTCAAAGCTAGTAACCTCAAAGCTAGTAACCTTGAAGCTGTTGCTAATGTCCTCGAGCAAGCTGTTACTTCAGGCGACGTTCCTGCTGCCGTAGCTGCTATAGGTACACGCACTGGGTTTGAGGTTGTTGGTGCTTACGGGGTGACTTGCCTCGAGGCATTGCGTCCTCATACAACTGAGGCCATCTGTTATGACGTTACGCCAGACACCTATTTTGATTTGGCATCGCTTACCAAGGTGACGTCTACGCTGTTAGCAATTTTGAAGCTCGAGCAAGCTGGTGAGCTAAGCCTAGACGACAGCGTGCAACGCTTTGTGGGGAATGCCGGCTGGGCCCAAACACCCTCGCTGGCAGATGTCACGGTGGCACAGCTCCTGTCACACAGTTCAGGCTTACCTGCGTGGCGGCCGCTCTTTGCCTGGGTGAGTTCGCGCCAAACCGCTTTAGCGAATGCGCTGCAGTCGTCCTTAGAGCAACCTACCAAACTCACCTACAGCGACCTTGGTTACATCACGCTAGGGGCCATTGTTGAAAGCATCAGCAACCTGCGGCAAGACAAATTTGTGCGCCCTCACTTAGACGCGCTTGGGCTCACCGGCGCGCACTACCGACCCCACGACCAATACCCTGTCAACCACGACCTTATCAATCAAGACCCTCAACCTGCGTATGCAGCCACCGAACGTTGCGGCTGGCGCAAACAGCTCATGTGGGCAGACGTTCACGACGAAAACGCTTGGGTCATGGGCGGCGTTTCCGGTCATGCCGGGCTGTTTGGCACCGTCACCGACATGGCCCGCTACTGTCAAGCCTGGCTTAATTTGGATGCCCGCTTAGGTCGTCCCGAGCTTCTCCAAAACTGCACCAAGGTGCACGTTGATGACGCAGGCAGACGCCAAGGACTAGGGTGGCACCACAAACACAGTGGTGGTCATTATAGCTTTGCCGGGCAAATGGCGAGCACAAGCGGTTACGGTCACACGGGCTTTACAGGCACAAGTGTCTGGTTAGAACCCGAGCAAGATTGGTTTGGCGTGTTGCTCACCAACCGCGTTCACCCCAGCCGCCACAGCCAAGCTGATCCAGTCACAGGTCAAACAGGCATTGTTAGGACGCGCTACGCGTTTTATGAGGCGGTTGCCAAGGTATTTGCAACGACATAAGTTAGTTGAGACGACATCTGTGTTATTGACACACAAGTAAACCTGTACAAACAAATCTTTAGTGGTTTGATACACACCTTATATCTGACAATTTCTCCCTTTCTCCCCTTCCCCCTTTCTCTCTAGCTTCACCCACAAATCTAACCTCACCCATAAATCACAATGAAACCAACCTGCCTCCAGACTTGTTCGGTATCATCACCCATGACCGTTCACGCACACTATGCACAGTATTGGCAAGCTAGACCCGTTAACATCTTGGGGCTTATGTCAGGAACCTCCTTAGATGGGGTGGATGGGGTACTGGTGCGGCTCGAGCACACTCCAAGCACAGATAGCCTAAGCTGGCAGGTTCTCGCCAAAGCCAGCCTCCCCTACCCGGACGCCCTACAAACATCCCTTAACCATGCCTTACGTACCAACACCATCACGCTAGCGGCGCTATGCCAAGTCAATGCCCAAGTTGGCAATCACTACAGCCAACTTGTTAAACACATTCAAGCCGATCATTGGGTTGATGCCGTCTGCGTATCTGGACAAACCCTTTATCACGTACCTGTCGTTGACGAAACACTTGGCTGGCACACGCCAAGCACCTTGCAACTCGGCGAACCCAGCCGTGTGAGTGAGGCTTGTAATGTCGTGACCGTCGCCAACACTCGCCAAACGGATATGGCTGCAGGCGGTCAAGGTGCGCCGTTGGTCAGTTTTGCGGATACACTCCTTTACGGTCACGATACTGAGCGAAGGTCCGTCCATAATTTAGGCGGTATTTCTAACCTCACCTATTTGCCAGCAGGCTCAAACGAAGGCGTGTTTGCGTTTGATACGGGCCCTGCTAATTGTCTTATTGACGATGCCATGCAGCAGGTCACAGCCCAGATGTTTGATGACGGTGGGCAGCTTGCGGCTACGGGCACGGTTGATGAAGACGCGCTGCAGCAGTGGATGAAGCATCCTTACTTCAGCCAAAAACCGCCCAAGACTACCGGGCGTGAGGTCTTTGCGCTCGAGCTTTTCCTCAATCAACTCAATAAATCCCTAGCTCCCGCCGACCTTGTTGCCACCTTGACTGCTTTGAGTGCCCAGAGCATCCTTCAAGCTTATGAAGAGTTTGTCTTACCCCACGGCCTAGACCGCGTACTAGTTGCGGGTGGTGGTGCCTACAACCTCACGCTCATGCAGCAACTTAGGAATCATCTACCTGTTCCCGTCCAAACTTTCGACGAACTAGGGTGGCACGCTAAAGACCGTGAAGCACTTGCGTTTGCCGTACTTGGTTACTACACTCTGTTAGGTAAGCCAAATATTTTGCCTAAAATAACCGGCGCAGCTTATCCAGTAGTTGCAGGTAGTATTTACATTCCCTCAAGATATCCTTAACCTTTTGTGTGAATTACATCTTGTATGCATTGCATCCATATTGGCCTAGGTTGTCATACGTATGTCTATTTGATCCCACAACATAGGGCGACCAACTCAACAACATTACTTAGCTGGTTTATAAACAACACACGCGAGGTCAAACCCTTAAGCGCTTGCTTAAAGTGGCCTAGTCACAACTAGTTATTAACCTTCGGTTTGTACCTATATAGAGTGTTGCACAGCTAGTCAAAGCGTTATATGCTGGCCCTGTTTGTGACATTTTTGGTGTTTGAGTTTTGCCTCAACAACATTGTTTGCGTGCTTGTAACAGGTGCTCGTAACTGTTTACCGCAACACTGTTTACGGCAACACTGTTTACGGCAACACTGTTTACGGCAGCCATTTACAGCAACACCGCATTTTTCTGTCACCAGTTCATTTCAAGGAGAGGTTTATGTTTTTAATGATTCAATTTACACGCAAGGTTCTACTTGCGTTACTGCTAGCCTTAGCAAGTGTGAGTTTGGCGCAGGTCAGCACTGTGCCAGATTACAGTGGCATTGGTGTGGTACCCGGTACGCCCGGTGGTACCTTGACCTTAGCACTTGACGACGCCCCGCCGCGCTTTTTTTACTATGGCGAAATTAGCAGCATTTCCCAGCGTATTACCCAGCAAGTATTTGATAGTCTGGTGGCGTTTAACTTAGAAACTTACGCGCTCGAGCCCTCCCTGGCTGCGTCTTGGGATATTTCCGAAGACGGCACCGTCTATACCTTCAACTTGCGCGAAGGCGTCACCTGGCACGACGGCACCCCGTTTACGGCTGATGATGTGATCTTCACCTACGAGCAAATCATCACCAACCCAGAAGCACGCGCAGGCGACGCCGCCCAGTTTACGTTTAATGTTGATGGCGAAGAACAGTCTGTAGTGTTTGAAAAACTTGACGACCTCACCGTGCAAATGACCTTGCCCGCAGCATCTGCCGCATTTTTGTTACAACAGCGTTTTTTTATTATGCCCAAGCATAAGTTGCTCGAGTTCAGCATAGAAGGTGGCGCAGACGCCGCCCAAATTAACGAAGCTTGGCCAACCGATGTTGACCCAAGTGAAGTTGTTGGCACAGGTCCCTACATGCTCAGCGAGTACGTATCCGGGCAAGTTGTCCGTCTCACCAAAAACCCGAACTACTGGCAGGTTGACAGCGAAGGCACGCAACTGCCATACATCGATAACCTCGAGTACTTGATTGTGCGCGGTACCGAAGCCCAAGTCGCTCAGTTCCAAGCGGGCAACCTTGACCAACTCAATATTTCTGGCGCACAGTTCCCTGACTTTAAATCTCAAGAGGTTGCTGGGGCGGACTTCCGCGTGATTCAAAGTGACGCTCTATTTGGCTCGCCGCCTCACCTCGCGCTCAACTTTAGTGCCGCTGATCCTGATCTAGCAGACCTGTTTTCAGATGTTGCCTTCCGCCGTGCCGTTGAGTACGCGGTTGACCGCACGCGGGTCATTGAAGACGTTTACAACGGCCTTGCCCAAATTCCAGGTACGCCGACTGCACCCGTTGATGGCACGTTTTACAATGACACCACAGCTTTAATGAATATGTTTGACTTAGAAGCTGCAGCGAGCGCCCTCGACGCACTTGGCCTCACCGACAGCGATGGTAACGGCATTCGTAACATGGTCGCTGGCGATGATATTGCCTTTACGCTTACCTATAATGCAGACTCGAGCACCTTCACCGACATTGCCACCATTTTGCAAAATGACCTCGGGCAAGTCGGCTTACAAGTTGACCTCAACGGCATTCAGGGCAGCGCGTTATTTGGCACCGCCCTCAGTGGCGACTTTGAGGCTATTTTAGTCGCCTTTGGTAACCAACCCGACCCCGAACTGCGTAAACCCATCTGGCAACCTGGCGGCTCGCTGTATTACTGGCACACCGCCAGCCAACCCGCAGAACCCGGCGAACCTGCCAACTTTGATGTGATGGCCGACTGGGAACTGCGCTTGTACGAAATCTTTGACCAAGGTTCAGTGCTAAGTGACCAAGCCGAGCGGGTTGCACTTTACCAAGAGTGGCAAGAGATCAACGCGGAAAACGTCCCCGTGATTATGATTGCCAAACCCGCCAACGTCGCCGCAGCACGCAACACAGTAGAAAACTTCATCTACAGCCTCGGTGTCATTCCCGGCTATAACCCTGTACCGCTCTACTTCATCGCTGAATAAATAGACTCAAATCCAGTTACTAAGAACAGGGGCTTTATGCTCCTGTTTTTTATTAGGTTTGCGTTACATTTAAGAGGTTGTCGCGAACAATTTTGGCTTATGATGACAGCATTACCGATCTTATTTGAGGATAACAAAGCTCGTTGTAGACCTCTTAAACAGGTGGCCTAGCCATCTTTGACATGTGCAGTTGCTTTACAAGATGCGATACAATCAATTCCGATTAAATTCAACTTGTGAAGTTATAAGATATACCTTCTTTGAGTACGTTTAAGTGTTTCCCTAGTGACTTTGCGAAAGGGAACGTGAATAAATCACAAAAGGCCTTTGGCTAGAAGTCTCCTCTTTGACAGATGATACCTGCCGCTCAAGGCTGTTCTTCTTAACCGCTACCGCTATCTGTATCTTGCATGTGCAGATAGGAGATACTTAGCCTCGTCTTGCATTAAGAAAGTAGGGTCGTATGATGCTTCGACAACCTCAAATTTGGATGATGTCATGAGCGGCGGGTCGCTTATCGTTTACGTCATCCGGCGTATTTTGTTGATGATTCCAACGCTAGTGATTGTCTCGGCGTTGTGTTTTGTGGTGATTCAATTGCAACCAGGCAGTTTTACGGATAGGTACCTGGAAGACCCGCGTATGAGTCCGGAAACTGTAGCACGGCTCGAGCGCCAACTGGGGCTCGACCAACCCGCTTGGGAGCAGTACAGCCGTTGGCTTTGGGGCATTGTCCGCCGGGGTGATTTTGGCTTTTCGTTTTTTGCCAACCGCCCGGTGAGCGGGCTCATTGGCGAACAACTCATGTGGACGATCATTATTTCCATGCTCACCATGATTACCTCGTGGTTACTGGCAGTTCCACTGGGAATTATCACTGCTGTAAAACGCAACGGCTTTACCGACGCTGTGGCGAGCATCCTCGGCTACATCGGCTTAGCTATTCCTAACTTTTTGGTGGCGCTGTTGCTCGTAGCACTGGTGCTGGCCCTTGGCGGACGGCAAGTAGGCGGCTTGTTTAGTCCCGAGTACATCGGGCAGCCGTGGACGTGGGGCAAGTTTTTAAGCTTTTTGAATCACATGTGGATTCCCGTTTTAGCCATTGGCACGTCTGGTGTAGCCATGATCATGCGGCAAATGCGGGCTAATTTGCTTGATGTACTTCATGCGGACTACGTGCGCACGGCTAGGGCTAAGGGTTTGCGCGAGCGCATTGTCATCAACCGGCACGCGGTGCGCAACGCCATCAACCCACTTATTTCTATTGCTGGGCTCAGCTTGCCAGAACTTATCAACGGCACCATCATTGTGTCAATTGTGCTCAATTTACCCGCCATTGGCAGGCTGCTGTACGATTCACTATTAGCCCAAGATCAGTATGTAGCGATGACCTTACTTTTGCTCACTAGTTTGCTGCTGATGGTTGGTAATTTGCTGGCAGATGTTACCCTCGCCTGGGTTGACCCAAGGATTCGTTATGGCTGACCAAGTTGATGTTCGTATGAATACAAATAACTTAACACACGATGAAACACATCCGCTTGCACCTGTCACCCGAAGTCCTTTACAGTTAGCTTGGCGGCGCTTCCGGCGCTCGAGCCTTGGCATGACCGGAGCCGTCATCCTCGTATTCTTGTATTTAATGGCCCTACTCGCGCCATTCCTTGCCCCTTATAACATCACTACCCAACACAGCCGTTTTGTGCATCATCCGCCGCAACCCATTCGCATGTTGCATGAAGGCAGGTTAACGCGCCCGTTTGTCTACCCCATGACCCAAGAACGCGACCCGGTCACCTTTCAACGCATATATGTAACAGATACAACTTCACCTGAACCGTTGCGTTGGTTTGTACGCGGTGAGCCTTACCAAGTGCTGGGGCTTACCTCCACGTGGCACTTGTTTGGCGTTGAAAACGGCTTTGTATTTCCACTCGGCACCGACCGCTTTGGGCGCGACTTACTCAGCCGCACGTTGGTAGGCTCGCAGGTATCGCTGTCGGTAGGCTTTATAGGTATCCTCATCTCGTTTAGTATTGGTATTTTTGTGGGTGGGGTGAGTGGCTATTATGGCGGCCTTGTTGACACCCTCTTACAACGCCTCATTGAGGTGATGTTGTCATTTCCACGTTTGCCTATTTTGTTGGCGCTGGCAAGCATTATCCCGGCGCGTTGGCCGTCTACGTGGGTCTATATTGCCATTGTGGCGGTGCTGTCGATTATTGGTTGGGCGAGTATTGCCAGGGTAGTGCGCGGGCAGGTGCTAGCAGCTAGGGCCATTGACTACGTACAAGCTGCCCGGGCGATGGGCTTACGCAACAACCGCATCATCTTGCGGCATATTTTGCCCAACTTAACCTCGTATTTGTTGGTGGCTGCCAGCATTGCACTGCCCGGTTATATTTTGGGTGAAAGCGCGCTATCATTTCTGGGCTTAGGCATTAAAGAACCCATGACCTCGTGGGGGCTTTTGCTGAAAGACGCACAAAGTTTTGAAGCGTTGCGGCTTTACCCGTGGCTACTGTCGCCGGGCGTGCTCATTGTCATTTCGGTGCTGGCGTTTAACTTTGTTGGAGATGCGCTTAGAGATGCTGCGGATGTGCAAACGCGCTAATCATATTAGTAGAGTCACTCTTTAACGTTGTAAAATTAGCTATATGGATATTTGGGAGATAAACAGCTTCATACTCTTTATTGCATTTTTCATCCCGGGATTTGTAGCACAAAAAACCTACAGTCTCTTTTACACATCGGAAACTCCAAGTGCTAATCAGACTGTAATTAACGCCGTAGCATATAGTTGCATTAACTATGGACTCTTTTCTCCAATCCTCTATTTTGAGCTCGCAAGCTACCTATACTCACCTACTACGTATGAATTTGCTTTACGGCCTTTGTTTGTCTTTTTCCTTCTCTTTATTTGCCCAATTCTAGTATCTTTGTTTTATGTTTTCGTACCCAATGTTTCGAGAGAAATACCTTGTTTACGTGGATTGATGAAATATATTCGCTATCCCGTTCCAAAACCTTGGGATTACGTATTTCGTGACCAGTCTCAATTTTACAAAGTTATAATGGAGTTTTCAGATGGTAAAAGAATAGGAGGGTTGTATCAAGATAAGTCTTTCACTTCATCATTTCCAGAAGATGAGCAAATTTACCTCGAAGAAGTTTGGGAAATTAAAGACCATAAATTTATCAGAAAGATACCTGACTCAAAAGGTATTTTAGCTTCTAGCAAAGATTTAAAGTTCTTAGAATTATACGAGATGCACGAGGAGGAATTGACGTGAGTGACAGTAATAAACGTGATAATGGACCAGATCAAGAAAGAGGCTACAAGCCTATGCCAAAACCCAAGCCCTCCAAACCAAAACCCAAGCCCCCCAAACCAAAACCTTAAGCAGAAAACAATTAGTTTGAAGAAAGAATACTAAGTAAGTTTTTAGACTCTTTAATGGAGACACCTCATGCAAGCGTTTCAACACGTGATGATTGACATCCAAACGCACGAACTTAGTGCAGATGAGCGCGCGTTTTTGCGTGAGTATCAACCTAAGGGCATCTGCTTGTTTCGGCGTAACATCACTAGCAACGATCAATGCACAGCGCTAACGGCTGAACTGCGCGACCTTTGTGGAGATGATGTCATCATTGCTGTTGATCAAGAAGGTGGTAGCGTGGTGCGCGCACTCGGTGTCTTGCACAGTCCTGGCAACATGGCACTGGGTGCCGTGGATGATGCCAGCGTCACGCAAGATGTTGCAGCGGTCATGGCTCGAGGTTTGCGTCAACTCGGTATCAACGTAAACCTAGCACCTGTTGCAGACGTGAACAACAATCCTGCTAACCCCGTTATTTCTGACCGGTCGTTTGGCAGCCGCAGCGCAGATGTGAGCCGTCATGTAGCGGCGTTTGTGAAGGGCACCCAAGCAGAAGGTGTGGCCGCCACCCTCAAACACTTTCCAGGTCACGGGGATACGGCGATCGACTCACACCACGATTTGCCTAGACTAATGCGCAGCTTAGCAGAGCTCGAGGCCACCGAGTTACCCCCCTTCAAAGCAGGTATTGCTGCTGGCGCTGCTTGCGTACTGAGTTTTCATGGGATTATTCCAGCGCTTGACCCAGACATGCCCGCCACGCTCTCTAAAGCAGCTATGACCGACCTACTACGTGACAAGTTAGGGTTCAACGGCGTGAGTATTTCGGATGCGCTCGAGATGGCGGCCATTAAGCGCCGCTACCCTGCTGCGGAAGCTGCCAACCTCGCCTTGCAAGCAGGCATCGACATGCCCGAAAGTAACGCCCACGCTAGATCCGGGGCAAGCAGTGTCAAGCAGCACTTGGAAACCCTCACAGGCGTTCAGCAAGCTGAGCGCGAAGGGCGGTTTGATCCAGACATGCTGACTGCATCTGCCCAGCGGCTTACTCAATTAGCCGCAACGTATCCAGCCAAACCTGAACCTGTTACCCGTCCAGTTGAGGACGTTATTTTGATAGCTCGAGCCGCCCACGACGCCGTCACAACCACCGGCAACTTACCGCAGCTTGGCATCAAGCAGCACCTCGTCCTCGTCGCGGCTGACCACCAAGTTGGCGGCAGCGCCAGTGATGTCATTGAAACACCTGCACGGGCACTCCTACGCGACCTGACAGCTCGTGGGTTTAGCATACAAGCACTTTGGTATAAGCCAGATGAAACAGCCAGTCAAGAAGCTGTATTAACAGCACTAACAGCGCAACCAGATGCCAGCATTCTTTTTGTCTCCGCATCGCGGGTGCGTTTAAACGCATCTGAAGTAGGTCTAGCCCAACAGATTGCGCAGCGCGCTCAGCAAACTGAACAGGCCGCGCTGCACGTGGCACTTTGGAATCCGTACAGCACCTTAGACATTGCCTTACCTGCGATTGTTAGCTTTGGCTTTAATGAGGCTGCCCTCGAGCACGTTGTTGACATCCTCCAAGGTGCGCCAGCACGGGGTAAATTGCCAATTGTGCTATGAGTGAAACATCAACGAAACTTGCCCGCTAATGTTAAGTTCATCAATGTCTAAAGGCAACTAACCCTACTGAGTCAGACTGGGCCAACCTTGCATAATAAACCATGACACGCATAAAAACTCACTGGTTTATGTTGATTGTAGGGTTGTTCGTAAGTCTTTTGGGAAGTGCGAGCGCGCAAACACAAGATGCTGAGGCACTGCAAGCTGAGTTTCCGCAGCCGTCGCTCGAGTACTCGCCTGAGGACGTCGTGCGTATTCAAGTTGGCGCGCTAGGCAGTAACGACGACCCATATCCAGATGCCGGCATCGCCATCACGTTTAACTTTGCCTCACCGCAAAACAAGCTGATGACGGGGCCGCTCGAGCGCTTTGTGTTACTGGTAAAAAACCCGCTTTATGCTGACATGATTAACCACGTTGAAGCAGACTACGGTCCCGTCGAAATCAACGGCAACCAAGCTCGGCTAGATGTCGTCCTCACCACGCCTGACGGCCGCCGCACAGGGTTTGGGTTTATTCTTTCCAAGCAGCAATCTGGCGAGTTTGAAGGCATGTGGATGACGGACGGCGTAGCCCGCTTTGACGTTGACGGTGGCACAGATACTATCTAGCAATTACTTGAGATACTATTACGAACTTATCAACATGTGATGTCGCGTTCTAGAAAGAGAGAAGGGGAGCAAAGGCGATTTCATCAGTTGATGGGGCTCAAATTCAACCTCAACAAACCCTATAAATGCTGATGTTTATAGCAATTCCAAGATTAGGTTCCCCACACTGAGGGGGTCGATTTCTACTCCCCTAGGTCGCACGAGCAACTGCCCGTGGCAGTTACTCGTGAAAACGCTATTAGCTTAGGTCATGCAGCTATTTTAGATTGCTAAAGACATTAGACTAACAGAATGTAGCTTAACAGACTCAGTTGTCTGTTTGGTTCTCGCCTGCGTCGTAGTAGATCATACGCCCACAATTTGGGCATTTGAGAACCTTACTCCCTGTGCCCTTCATGGCTTTTTGCACAATGTGTGTAGGTAAGCGGGCGCTACAACCACCACAAGTTTGCCCAGGGTTGATGGGCACAATAGCCACGCCACGCTTGGCCCCGCGAATTTGGTCGTATTGCCGCAGCAAGGATGGCTTCACGTCGCTAGCTATGGTGTTGCGCTTATCAGAAATACCTGCTTGTTTGTCAACTAGTGTCTGAATGCGGGCTTGTTCTTGTTGTTCAAATTCAGCAAGTTCCGGCTCGAGTGCAACCACTTCTTCTTTAAGTGCAGCCACGTTAGCCTCTAACGTTTCTAAGCGCTCCATGAGTGGCAAAGTGTCTTCCTCGAGCTCTTGTAAGCGGGTTGTAAACTGCAACTCTTGATTTTGATACTGGCTAGCTTCTTTACTGCTGCTGGCTTCAAAGGCTGCTTTGGCAGCAGCATCTTTGAGCCCGCCTAAATTGGCTAGCTCGAGCTCGTTTTCACGCACACTAGCGCGCACAGCAGCGTGCTTTTCGTTAACGCTTTGCAACTGTTGTTCAAGTTCATGGTGCTTTTGGCGAGCTTGGGTAAGTTCCTCAGGTGTCTTTCCTTTTTCGTCTTCTAGTACGTCAATATCAAGATCAAACGTTTGCAAGCGGCGTAGCAAGTCGAGCATGTGTCCTCCTACGAGCAGGCGCGTGGTCGTCCGTCAGCTAGTGCCCGTGGTTGCGTTCTTGGTCGTATTAGACATACTTAGGATTTCGTCCAGACCATAAAAAACCGCTCTCGGCGTCTGCCTTAAGCGGGTAAAAAAGCTACAAGAATAGCGGTTTAGATGATGCACTTAGATTGCTGACAAACGTCACGCATAACATGATCTGAGTCTAACATGAAGTGCCCTATGAATTTCTAGGGGCGTGTCTGGAAACAACCTCAGCTAGGTTTTATGCACTAGGCAAGTTATTTAGTCTGGGAGGATCATCTTGAAGCTTAACCCCTATTTGTTGATGACATTTCCAGCAATACTAGCTTCGCGCGGGGCTACAGTGCTCGAGCATTTCCTCGAGGCTAGTCACCTTTACACGTGGGCGGCCTGCTTGCTGACCGCGTTCTGTTTCTAGTTTGTCAAGTGCCAGCCAGTCGTCAAAGTTAATAACTCGCACCTGTCGAGCTGCTAATAACTTGTCAATGGCATCAGGTTGGGCAGCGTTATCTGACACAGTTGGCAAATTGGCTACGTCTGCCAGCAACTGGTTGATGGTTTCAGTCGAGTCAGCTTTGTTGGTACCAATAACACCCGTAGGACCGCGTTTAATCCAACCAGAGACATACTCGCCAGCTAACGGCGCGCCACTAGCCTCAGTTAAAACACGCCCCCTATCATTGGGAATAACCGCCCGGCGGTCATCAAACGGCACATCTGCCAGCGGTACACCTCGGTAGCCAACAGACCGTAACAAAAAGCCCACCGGTAAGGTTTCTGTTTCACCTGTACCAACTGATGCCATGTAGTCACCTTGTTGCTCGAGGCGGTTACGTTCTAAAACGAGGCTACTAACTCGAGCCTCTCCCAACACTTCTTTTGGGGATACCAAAAACCGCAAGTGTACACGGCGCGGTTTACCCTCTTGAGGTTTAGCCGCAAACTCTTGCAAAATCTCTATATTTTTCTTGAGCATGGGGTTTTGCTCGAGGCTCTTTTCACTCTCTGCATCTAGCGCTAAGTCAGCTGGATCAACCACAATGTCGGCATTGGCAAGTTCACCCAATTCACGCAGTTCTTTAGTGGTGAACTTCGCTTGTGCTGGCCCGCGCCGTCCCAACATGACAATGTCCGTCACGCGACTTTCTGCGAGTGCGTCTAGGGCGTGATCAGCTATGTCAGTTGTTTTAAGCTCATCAACTGACTTGGCTAAAATGCGAGTAACATCCACCGCTACATTGCCCATACCAACGACGGCTACCCAAGGCTGCGCAAGGTGCTCACGCATATCCAAATGGGCGTAATCCGGGTGTGCGTTGTACCAAGCAACAAAAGTTGTGGCAGACAAACTTCCCGCTAAATTTTCACCGGGGATATTCAAGTTACGGTCAGACGGCGCGCCTACCGTGTAAATGATGGCGTCGTAGTGTGCTTTTAAGTCATCTCGGTGAATATCTTTACCGTAGGCCACATGTCCCAAAAAGCGCACTTGATCGCTTTTACACACGCGCTCGTAAAGTTTGGTGACTGACTTAATTTTTTGATGATCCGGGGCCACGCCGTAACGAACTAAGCCGTAGGGCGTGGGCAAGCGGTCAAACATGTCAATACTGACGTTGTTGGGAAAACTATCTGCGTTTTTAAGGAGTGCTTCAGCAGCGTAAAAGCCGGACGGACCAGCCCCCACAACTGCCACACGAAACGGGCGTTGCAAGTTCATAAGCAGCGTTATACCACTTACTGGCTAAAGCTGAGTAGTGGGCTTGGATATATTGTGATGTCTGCTCGTGAGTTGTCAGTTGATGAACGGGCTGCCTAAGCTATTTCTCAATAAACATCACCCGAAACCGCTCACACCCAAGCAACATACTCTCAGTAAACGTGTAGCCTTCCTGCTCTGCTTCACGTAAGAAAAACCGCCTGTGCCCATACTGCCAATATTGCAAACTGAGGTCGCCTTCACCTTCTGCTGCTGCCCACGCTGCATCAATTTCGTCAAAGCGCTTGATGGTAATCTCGTATACGTCAATGACACAACGCGGCACACCTGCGCCGTCTAGCAGAATGTTGGGGCCGCCATAGTCAAGCAGATTGTCACCTTCGTAGCATCCGCATGTAGCTGTTTTGGTTCCTGCTAACACCAGTGCCAAAAGCTCATTCGCCATAGCTGCACTATCCCCAAACGCCCACGCTTCTGGACAATCCATCAACCTGTGCAAGTGAGTGTCGGGCAGTGTGTCCAAGTAACGCTGCCAAAACGCACTAACCTTCGTGACATCTGTCTGTGTCATCGTTTTTGTCCTTTGTTGTGATCGTCATTTACGCTTGATGCCGTCTTAATACGGAATGTTGAGATTTATAAGAACTTAGCTGTTTCCGAGGCAATCATCGCTTCTTCGTCAGTGCGGATGACCAAGGTACGTACTGAACTGACGTCCTGGCTAATGTCGCTGACACCCTCATCGTCAAAATTTGGAGAGGTGTTTTTGGCGCTGTCTAGCTGAATGCCGAGGAACTCGAGCCCCTTGACCACCTCTGCCCGCACGTCCGCATCGTGCTCGCCAATGCCAGCCGTAAAAATCACTGCGTCTAACCCTTGCATGGCTGCAGCGTAAGCACCAATGGTCTTGGTCACGCGGTAGCAAAAGACCTCAAATGCGTCACGCGCAGCTGTGTTGCCGGCATTAGCAGCTTGTTTGATATCCCGCATGTCGTTGGACACACCCGACAATCCTAAAAGCCCAGACGCTTTGTTGAGCAATTTGTCCAGGTCATCAACCGTCAGGCCGTCCCGCAAAAGCTGAATGAGCACACTTGGATCGATGTCACCCACGCGCGTTCCCATTAACAAACCAGCTAACGGCGTGAGGCCCATGGTTGTATCCACCGACGCACCACCTTTAACGGCAGCCGCACTTGCACCATTCCCTAGGTGTAGCGAGACGAGTTTGAGGTCATCATGGTTTTTGTTAAATGCATCAACTAGATAATCTGCCGCGCGCTGTGTCACATAATCGTGACTGGTGCCGTGGAAGCCATAACGGCGAATGCCTTGGTCTTCGTAAAACTTGCGTGGGAGGCCGTAAAGGTAACTCGCTGCTGGCAAGCTTGCATGGAAGGCTGTGTCGAAGACAGCCACATGAACGGCTTCCGCTAAGACAGTTTGGGCGGCACGAATACCCTCGAGATTAGCTGGGTTATGTAACGGTGCCAAGGGCGCAAGCTCGGCAATTCCGGCTAGCACATCATCATCAATCTGAGTAGCAGCTTTGTATGTCTCCCCCCCGTGCACCACCCGGTGGCCCACGCCGCGAATGGTCTCAGTCACACCCGGCTGATTGTGATTGAGCACAGCAAGTGCATAGTGAAAGGCGTCTGTGTGCGTGTGAATCTCTGGCATCGGCGGTGCGTCAAGCGAACTGCTCAAACTTTCCTCACCACCAATGCGTTCAATTGTTAAAGATAAATTTGCAGGTAAGAGCTTAACTTTGAGGCTCGAGCTTCCCGCGTTCACAACTAAAACATCAGGCATGACGGTCACATCCCCTCATATCAGTACTTAAAGTTGTCAACATCATGTCATCAGCCTACCGTATGCGTATACAAAGCACGTCACCTAATCCTCGCGTAACTTGGCAAACTCTTCGAGCCGCGCCCTCACTTTGACTTCCCAACCTTCACCATTGGCATCGTAGTACTGCGCGTCCAACCCATCTGGCAAATAAGCTTGCTTAAAACTGCCTTCAGGATCGTCAAAGTAGTAGCTGTAGCCTTTACCGTAATCAAGGTTTTTCATGAGCGACGTGGGTGCGTTGCGAATGTTGAGGGGCACCTCAGCATCTCGGTAGCGCTCAGCATCCTCCAAGGCAGAACTCCAAGCACGGTAGATGGCGTTCGACTTGCCAAGTAAACCGTAAGTTGGGCAAGGGCAAGGTCGCCTTCGGGTTGACCCAAAAAGTTCACCGATTCTTTGGCTGCAATCGCCAGCCGTAATGCGTTAGGGTCAGCTAGGCCGATGTCTTCACTGGCAACGCGCACCAAACGCCGCGCCACATACAACGGGTCAGCCCCTGCACCCAACATACGTGCTAACCAATAAAGGGCAGCATCCGGGTGGCACCCGCGAATGGATTTGTGCAAGGCGCTGATGAGATTGTAAAAGTGCTCGCCACCTTTATCAAACGCCAGCGCACCTTTACCGAGGACGGTTTGAACCGTGTCAGCATCGATTACCTGAGCTTCAGAAGCTTGTTGTGAATTGCCCTGGCTTTTGTTGTTCTGGTGTTGGCTACTCTGACTGCTTTGGCTGCCCTGACTGCTTTGACTAATGGCCTCGAGCGCCCCCAACATACGCCGGCCGTCGCCACCTGCCCAAGCAATCAGCATGTCCCGTGCAGCTGGTTCTAGCGCTATGCCCTGAATGCCATTGGGATGGGTAAGTGCTCGAGTTAACAAACTATCTAACGCTGCGTCATCTAGTGGTTTGAGGACAA
>CAZMCW010000034.1:14200-22403 GCA_964564405.1 uncultured bacterium | reverse complement strand
AACGTAATGAACTCCGTAGGAGTTTATGATGTGTTTTGTCGGACTTGGTATAAGTCTGTAACAAGCTAAGTCACTCGAAACTCTAGTTTCACTAATGATGTTCTAAACACCAAAAAGACACCGCCATCTGCGTCGGTGTCTTTTTGATTTTATAAGTTGTAAGTCTTATTTTTAGGCTTTACTTACCGCCACCACCAGGCTTAAAACTATCGCGAATAGCAGCGACAAAGCCAATAATAAAGACCGTTCCAGCTAACAAATTCTGGGCAAGATAGATAAGGCCGTCGTTAAGTGACGTGAGCAGCGGCGAAAAACTTTGCTGGACAAGGTTCCAACTCACCGATGCAGAATTGTAATAATCTAGCAAACTTAAAACTAGAAAAAAGCCCCCCAGAATAAGAAGCACATTTCTACCGTAGCGTTTAACCCCTATACCAATAAGAAAGCCTGCTAAGACCCATAGCAAAAGTTGACTTAGGTCTCCCCATGTAAATGCATTTGTCGATCCAAACCCTGTTGATTCAAACATCGCATATGTAGTTTAGCACGGCCGGAGTTTTAGTATCGTATATGCGAAATTTTGAACAAGATAGTGCTGGTAGCATAAATTTCACGCTCGAGCGTGCTATATTTCACAGCATTTTATATCAGTATTGCTTCATTTTGAACTCGAGGCATCAACAGGATTACCAAGCAAAAAGTCTTTAAGCGCAGCATCTGATGCCTGCATAGAAAGCACATTGGTAGGGCGCGCAAACAGTGCGTTGAGGGCACCTACTTGAGGAGGCTGTAAACCAACCTCGTTCAGGACATCTGGAAATTTAGCGGGATGTGCTGTAGCAAGTACAACCGCTGGACGCATATCTTGGGTTTGTGTACGGTAGGTCTGCACAGCATTAAGACCAACTGCAGTGTGCGGGCAGGCTAAATAGCCAGCCTCTGCATAAGTTTGCAACGTTGTTTTGGTTGTTGCATCGTTAACGCTTACGCCCCAGATGCGCTCGCGTAACCTGTTTTCACCGAGAATGTGCTCGAGCCGCTCAAAGTTACTCGGCGCGCCTACATCCATAGCATTGGAAACAGTCGCCACCGTGGGCTTAAACGCATAAGCATCGGTCAGTGTTTGTAAAAATGCTGGAAAAAAGTCGTTGGCATTGTGCGCTGCCAAAAACTGCCCGACAGGTAGCCCCATGAGGCTGGCTAACACGCCACCTGTTAAATTTCCCAAATTACCGCTAGGCACACAGATCACAGGCTCAGTTTGAGCAAGTTGCTTAACTGCCCAAAAGTAGTACAACGACTGCGGCAACAAACGCCCAATATTGATTGAATTTGCTGAAGATAGTGGCAAATGTGCCAAGTCATCATCGACAAAGGCAGCTTTCACCATGCGTTGGCAATCGTCAAAACTGCCCTCAATAGCAAGCGCTTGCACGCCTGAACGGCGCACGATAAGCTGCCGTTCCTGCACGTCACTTACTTTGCCTTTGGGGTAAAGTAGCACCACGTCGATGTTAGCTAGCCCAGCAAAGCCGTCGGCAACGGCACTGCCCGTATCCCCCGAGGTAGCAACCAGAATCGTGAGGGTGCGCCCAGTACGGGTTAAAAAGGTGTTCATAAGCCGGGCCATGGTGCGCGCGCCAAAATCTTTGAAGGACAGCGTTGGCCCGTGGAATAGCTCGAGCACGTGCACATCATCACCAACAGGTACAAGCGGCACGGGGAAGTTAAGTGCGTCGCTTACAATGACTTCAAACTCGTCACGTGTTAGATCGTTAGCAAGCCATGCCCACAAAACTTGTTTGGCAAGGTCGGTAAACTTTTCAGTACTCTGCCAAGCGCTAGCATCAATTTTAGGAACACCATCAGGTACGTAGAGGCCGCCATCTGGTGCAAGACCAGACAAAAGGGCATCTTGAAACGATAGGTGTGAGATTGACTTGTTTTTGGCTCGAGTGCTGTAATAGTGAGGTGCTGAGGTCATCATCAGCCTTTCTATGAGTTTTTAGTAAATTGGTAGAAGTTTAGATGGCACTGTTTTAGTGATGTTGACATTACTCGAATACCAAAACATCTGTCGCACAAAGGGTTGCGTTTTAAACGCATTTAACGCGTTTGGTATGAGTTGGAAGATTATTTGAGTACTCTGTAAAAACATCCTGAAAGACACCGCCTCGAGCTACTCGAGCACTTCCCCCAACTTATCAATCCGCACGCCTTCGGGAACCTCGGCAGCTTGCTGTAACGGTGCGGGGCCGCGCTGACCGTCTAGCAGCGCATAAAGGTCAGCTAACACGCCACTCGCTGTTTCTTTACCGCCCGCACCGGGCCCAATCATGCTCACATAGCCTAGTGAATCACTGCGAAAGACCATGCCGTTACGCTCACTGGCAGAACCAGATAGTGGGTGGCTAGCGGGTAAGTAGACTGGGCGTACCACAGCGTGCCAAATACCCTCTTGCGGGTAAATACTTCCAACCAACCGCACGCGCCCACCATCCTCCATGGCTTCTTGCACCACGGCTGGGGTTAGCCCTTGAATGCCTGTAGTGTTGATCTTCACGGCGTCCCAAGTAAGTTTGGGGTTAAATGCTAAGCGTCCTAAAATAGCAAGTTTATGAGCTGCATCAAAACCACCAATGTCTAAGCTGGGGTCAGCTTCAGCGTAGCCAAGGGCTTGCGCTTGCGCGAGGGCATCTGCAAAAGCGGTGCCAGCCTCGAGCTGTTGCAACATGTAATTACAAGTACCATTTAAAATAGCGTGCAGCTCTATCGGTTTAGATGCTCTAAGTCCGCCTGTCAGTGCAGCCACAATAGGCGTACCCGCCATGACGGCAGATTCAAAATAAACTTGACCCCGCCCCAAATACGGCAAAAACTCGTCCCAGCGTTCAGCCAGTGCAGCTTTGTTAGCCGTAATCACCGGCTTACCGTCCGCTAGCGCCCGCAACATGAGGTCGCCAGCTTGGTCAGTACCACCCATAAGTTCAATGATGATGTCGGCATCGTCTACGACTAGCTCTGCGTCCGTCGTGAGGCGGTCCACCAGTAACGCTTGCGTACGCGTTTTGGCAAGGTCGCGCACAAGGATGTGTGCCAAGCTCACCGGCAAGTTGCGCCCGCTGAGCATGTCTGCAAACGCAGACCCCACGGTGCCACCGCCCAACATACCAAGGCGATAATGTGAGGGGGCGGAGTTATTATCCGCAACATTGTGATTCATAGAGCCAGCATTCATAGAGGCAGACGAGCCAGTCATGTGCTCACGATACCAGATATGCGTGCCGCCGGAAAAGCTTTGACAGCTTGCCAAGTTTCCCATTGACTAGGTGGTACAGAATTGTTGAGAACATCAACTGGTGGCACTGCACGATCACACCTTGCAATCATTTTAATTAAAACGCATTTTACGTTAAGGATGAAACCACATTACCTGTAGCTCAAAGCCCCCGTAACAGTATGTATCTTTAATGCTACTGATACCCTTTCTAGTTATTTTGGTAACAAATAGCGTTTTCACGAGTAACTGCCACAGGCAGTTGCGCGTGCGACCCAAGGAGTAGAAATAGACCCACTTAGTGTGGGGGAACTAATCCTGGAACTGCTACAAAGTAACCCGAGCGGAGCGAGCAGAAACAGATACCAAGTCCGACTAGAACATAATGAACTCCGTAAGAGTTTATGATGTGTGTTGTCGGACTTGGTATGAGGACTCTCCAACAACCTTTAGGAAGTATGCACTTGAGATCGAACTTATCTCGTACCACAAGTGTCAGAACCTTGAGCACATCGACGACACTAAACACATCGACGACACTATTACCTCACGCAAATTTGGATGCTAACCTGCGCAAGTCCCAAGATTTATCTAGCATCGAAGCTCGAGCCAGATTGACCCCAAATTGACCTTAGTGATACGCTTCATACAACTCGTTCACATGACGTGGATCACCAATAATCGTTAAGCAGTCACCCGCTTGCAAGGTAGTGTCAGCTTGAGGCACCAGGGTTTCCCCGTCACGTTGAATTAGCGCTAACAGGGTACCTTTTGGCAAGCTGAGATCAGCAGCATGTTTGCCTACAAAATCATTTACCGCTGACGGACGGTTTAAGTAGATTTGCACAAAGCGCTCGTGCCGCAAAAAGACCTCACGCAAGCTGTTGTCATCTTGAGCCGCGTGCCACTCGTGTAAAAAGCCTTCTTCGTCTACGCGCGACACAAGTTCTGCCAAAATACGCAAGTGTTGACCTGTTTTTTCTTGGGGACTGAGTAAGAAGATGACCGCGTGAACAGGTTGATTGGCCGCGATGCGCTTGCCAGCTACATCGTCTAGCTCGAGCTTTAACCCCTGCTGAATACGCACCAATACAATCTGGGTTTGGGTGATGTTGGTAAGGCGTAATTCAGGTAATGCAGCTCCGTGAGACACTGCTGTAGCCCCAATGTGCTGACCCGTCAAAAACATGGTCTCGAGGTCGCTTGCACTGTAAGCAACGTCTTTAGCTAGCGCGTCCGCAACGCGGTTTACAATAACTTCGTAACTTTCAACCGCTTCAAAGTCAAACACCCGCGCTTGCGAGACAATGCGTTCGTAAGGATCACTTTCTTCAAGTTCACGCTCTTTGAGAATATCGCGCAATTCATGGTCGAGGCCTTCAAAACGGCGTTTGCCTAAACGTGCATAAATGTGGTAAATCGCACCTTCACGTTCAACATTCGCACGCGCATACGCGTAGTACCAGATAATTGCTATCGCTACCAAAAGTAACGTAAACATTGTTGACGCACGACCAATTTCAACAATAAGCAACACCGAAGCCACAATGCCAAAAATTTGTAACCATGGATAAAGTGGCGACTCAAAGCCAGGTACGTAACTACTGATGCGACTTTCTCGCATCACAATGACCGATAAATTGATGAGCGCAAAGATCATCAGTTGAAATGCACTAGCCAGTTTGGCGATGTTGGCAACATCTAAAAACAACACTGCAAAGAGCATCAAACTACTGGTGACAATAATTGAAAAGGTAGGCGTTTTGTAGCGCCCAATGCTGCTAAACGGTTTGGGAATTAAGTGATCTCTGGACATCGCCAGCGGATAACGTGAGGCTGACAAAATACCCGCGTTCGCCGTCGAGGCAAACGCCGCAATGGCTGCAATTACAATGAGAATAAGTAAGACAGGTCCCGGCAGCCAGTTGAGAAACGCAGCCCCCGCGTCTGCTACTGGCGTGAGGCTGTTAACAAGGTCGCCGCTGGGCAAAATAGCCACCATGATATAAACGCCCACAACATAAATAGTGATGGTCGTTAAAAGCGCTAAGATCATACCTAAGGGAATGTTGCGGTCTGGCGTGCGAACTTCTTCAGCAATACTAGCCACCTTGGTAAGGCCTGCATAGGACACAAACACCAGCCCAACCGTACCGAAAAGTCCTTGAACACCACTGGATAAAAACGGCGTAAAACGGTCAGCTGCAACACCTGTAAAGCCAATGCTAGCTACGCTTGCCAAACCTTGAATGCAGTAAAACACCATGATACTTACCAAAGCCGCCACCAAAATGCGCTGTAAGTTTGTACTCTCTTTAGCACCAACAATGTTAAGCACAGCAAACACAATAGTAAGGACTGCGGCAATAGGGCGAATGGGCAAATCCAGAAAGAGGGTTAGATATGCGCCAATACCCACGAGTGCAAACGCACTTTTAAGCACTAAGGCAAGCCACGTCCCCAAACCACCAATTGTGCCTGCTAACGGCCCAAGGCTGCGGTCAATGCAGTAGTAGTCGCCACCGGCTCGAGGCATAGCCGTGGTGAGTTCAGCCATACTAAACATGGCTGGCGCAATAATAAAGCTCGAGAGTAAATACGCGAGCACCACTGACGGACCAGTTTCTGCCATAGCAACCCCCGGCAGTAGGAAAAAGCCCGAACTAAACATAGCCCCCGTACTCACCGCATAAACATCAAATAACCCTAAATTACGCTTGAGTTTTTCTGTGGGTTGTGTTGTTACCTGTAATGCCACTTAGCCTCCTAAGCCAACGACGTCATGTGTTAAGTAGTGTTGTGTTATGAAAGTATAGAAAATGCGCCCGCTTGGGCGCATGGCAAGCTTTACCTTAACCTAAAATCTTGAATTAATGCCTAGTCTAGCACGACCTCACCATCAAACCTATGTTGGAGGTACGCTCACAGCAAAAGCTACGTATGCCCAAGGCTCGCCAACATCAACTTTAGATAATGTAAACGATATGTAGTTTTTGCAAGTAGTACATTAATTTTATTTTTAACTACATTGGTTAAGTGTGTTACTAAAAGCTATATCTTTGACCTTCACCTCAAGTTTGTAGGTCTATAAGATAAGGCGTGCTAAAAATGGTGTTGTGGGTTGGTTGCTACCATCTTCTGGTTCTAGCGTAAGTACAAAGCTAGCACCTATCTGAGTACCTTCTGGCACAACAAACGCACGTTCTGAAGCCGTTCCCAAAGATGTTGCCGTATCTTGCCCAGCACCGTCTTGTCCAGCACCGTCTTGTCCAAGGTCAAGTTGCCAGGCTTGATAAACTTGCCCACGCGGCGGCGGCACGTCGAGAACAACAAGTACATTCCCTTCAGTTTGGCGCACCAGCACACCAAGTGAGTTACCATCATCATCCACTAACGGCTGGCTTACAGCACCGGGCTCAGCGCTGTATTGCTCGAGCAACTGCCCAATCGCTAAATCTTGTTGAAGAGGATTCAAAAAAAACGCCCAAATACCGCCTAGTACCGCCCCAGCAATGAGCAAACTTTGCAGTACTGTAACGGCCCAAGATGCACCCTTACGCGTCCGTTTAGCAGCCTCAGCATCGGGATCGTAAACAACTTCGTAGGGGGGTTCGTAAACAGCACTTGCTTGTAGCTCGAGCCCAGCCTCAGCTGAACTCTGTGGGATTATGCCTTGCTGTGCCGCAGTATTACCTGACACAACTTGATCTGCGTTTACTTGGTCAGACGCTACGGGTGGACTTGTTTGGGATACTGCTCTAACACGTTTCAGTAAGTTGTCGGTCGCGTAGTCAGGAATCGCTACCGGTGGTAAGTCCATGACCATCACTGCTAGGCTGTCCATGGTTTGGCGCACAAAAGCAGCCGTTTGCGGATGGCGCTCAATGGACGGCTCGAGCGCCCCTGACTCGCTGTCGCCAAGTAGCCCCAAGCTGTATTCAATCATTTTGTCTTCGTTCACTGATCTGCTCCTGCGGGTTGCTTAGTTGTTTTAGATGCATCATAAAGATAGTCATAGATACGCGCTAAGCTGCTGCGCAACATGGTTGTAACTGTCCGCAGCGGTTTCCCAGTGACATTTGCCAGTTCGCGGTAATTGCAATGCTGAAATAACGCTAGCTCAATCAGTTCGCGTTCTTCTGCTGTGAGGATGGCCGCAGCTTGTTTAAAGTTAGCATCTGGCAGTTCACCTGAAGAAGATACTACCTGGTCGGGGGCATCCCATGTTTCTAACAAGGTACTAGGGAGTTTGCGCTTAAACGCCGTATTGAGAATATGACGGTGCGCTACAATAACAATCCACGTTGCCGCCCTAACCCGCCGTGGGTCATACTGAGCAGCCCGCTGCCACAGGTCAACAAAAATATCTTCGACACTGCGTTGAATGTCTTCAGGATTTTGTAACATGCGCCGCGCTAGCGCGCCCAAGTACGGCGCGTAACGGGCGTACAGTTCAACAAAAGCCACTTCGCTACCGTGGACCATACCTTCAATTAAGGCGTCGTCAGGAAACATCTTAAGTTCGTCTGCAGGGCTACTCATAAGATTCCTAAGATAAGACATTCTCTAGTGCTAAACACAGCTAAGGTTTCTGTCAACAAGGTTTCTGTCAGTAATGTATCTCGGCAACAGTTTTTATGAACGCATTCGTCAACGTACTTGCTGTAGATATTACACCAACTTTTAGGCAAGTTGGCAACCTCAGAACCATGTACGTCGCGCATCAATTAAACTAGGACAGGACATTTAGGATGATGCCGTATTGCGCTGCTGATGCCTCGAGCATCAATCTAGCATGTCACCTTAACCTTTTGATGACACCTTGCGTACTATGTTGAGTGTCAGGGTCTTGAGTGTCAGGGTCTTGAATATCAGGGTCTTGAGTGTCAGGGTCTTGAGTGTCAGGGTCTTGAGTGTCAGGGTCTT
>CAZMCW010000034.1:0-14100 GCA_964564405.1 uncultured bacterium | reverse complement strand
TCAGGGTCTTGAGTGTCAGGGTCTTGAGTGTCAGGGTCTTGAGTGTCAGGGTCTTAAGCACTAGGTGACAACAACTTTTGCTGTTGGCAACATCTTGTACCCACCACAAGGCAGTGCTCGAGACAGTTAAAACGCTTAAATAAGGTCACAATAAGCCCTCTGAATGGTGTTTACTGCCTTCACATACTGCTTTATCAAGTAAGCTAATTTTGTGTCCAGCTACCTACACCTGCATATTAAGTACTTCCTATCTGGGAACTGCAGTTTTCGTGACATGCAGTTAGCGGTTCAAGATGGACGCTGCCAAGTTTGGTATGTGTCACTTTTTAACTTGGAGGTACTTACATTGGCACACGCTGAGCAATCTATGCTGAGCAACTCAACTTAAGGGAGTAGCCATGAGCAACCCGCAAGACTTCCGCCACACCCTTGGACGCTTTGCGACAGGCGTCACTGTTGTGACTGTACAGCATGAAAATACAACGAGGGGCATTACAGTAAGTGCGTTTATGTCGTTGTCTCTTGACCCGCCCCTCGTTGGCATTTGTATCGATAAGTGCGCCCAAGCCCACAACACCCTGCTGAGTGCTCAACACTATGGGGTGAGCATTTTACGCGCTGAGCAAGCGGATGTAAGTACGCATTTTGCTGGCAGACCCACCCTTGCCAACGACCCTTTTGTAGACGTTCAGGGCATGCCACTCATTGATAAGGCCCTTGCGCATATTATTTGTGATATTGACGCCCAGCACGACGTAGGCGACCACACGTTTTTTGTCGGTCGGGTCACTCACCTTGCTTGGTACGACGGTGAGCCTTTACTTTACTCACAAGGAAGCTACCGCTATTTTACGCCTGTAGCTGACGGCTAGACAATTATGGGCAAGTGGCAAAACATCTATCAATCCTTAGAAGCTGCTGGTGTTGACATCAACAAGCAACTTGAAGGCACAAGTTGGTTAGATCGTTTTATCCCATCGTTTCCACAACAAGCTGGCAAGATGCTCGACTTAGGTTGTGGGTTGGGTGCAGATATGCTGCGCTTTTCCCAGCTTGGCTTTACACCTTACGGACTTGATCTAGAGCAAAAAGCTGTCGATTTTGTGCAAAAAACCTACGGCTCTACCAGTCAAAAACACAATTTTCGCCAGCCTCTACCTTTTGAGGATCAAACGTTTTCTTTAGTACTTTCCCGGCTTGCAGTTCATTATCTCAACATGGCGGAGGCCAAAAAGCTATTCAAAGACGTCCAACGTGTTTTACAAGCTCGAGGAAAATTGCTATTTATCGTCAATAGTAAACGCCATCTTGAACTAGGCCTTCAATACAACTATACAGATGCTTTAGAAGTCTCCCCTAACTTTTGGCACTTACCACATGACCATATGAAGCGAAGTTAAGTACCTCCTATCTGGAAACCGCAGTTTTCAGATAGCGGTTAGCGGTTAAGGATGGGCGCTGCTGAGTTTATTAAGTGTCACTTTTCAACTTAGAGGTACTTATTTGTTCTACACGCCCCAACTCGCCAAAGAACTTGTCGGAGATGGCTGGACGTGGCATTATCTGCAAGAAGAAGCGTTCACCCATTGGGGCATAGATAAGCGTGTTGTTGTTGGCTTTGCTGAAAAGCTTTAGCTCTCAACTTAGGCGACGATGATATTTCTGGGTTGATGGTATTTCTGGGATAATGTATAAGCTCTAAGCTCAGAAAACTGCAAAAAAAGCATCCCGCCCACCCACGCCGGTATTGTTTGGGAAAATACCTTCAGTGCCGCCCACAATGTAAACTGTGCCGCTATCTGTAACAGCTATGGCCCGGCCGTTTTCGCTTTCTAGCGTGCCAAATTGCTCGCTGCGGATAGCTTGCAAATTACCGTCTAAAACCATCATAAAGACGTCGTTACTACCTGCGTTGCCAGCACTAGCACTAGCTAGGGTGCCACGGGTAAAGCCTGTTAGGTAAAGTTGCCCGTTAGCGTCGATTGCCATGCCTTCGGCGGTATCAAAGGCGTCTGTCCCAAACTGCTCGAGCCGCTTGGTAATACCGTTTTCATCAAACTGAATAACAAAAATGTCATCGCCGCCAGCGCTAGTCATGCCAAACAACCCTTGGGTCACGCCCACACCGTAAACATTTTCCACACCGTCGGTCACCAGCCGGACAATGGCGTCGTTGCGCTGCGTGCCAAACTGAAACACAAAGTCAAGCACGCCCACAGGCGTAATTTTGGCAACAAAGCCGTCGCGCGTGCCCGCGTGTTGATTGCCGGGCATAGCACCTTCGGCGCTACCGCCTACAAACAAACTACCATCACTGCCAACGGCCAGCGCTGTGGCAACATCATCCCGAAAGGAGCCAAACTGCACCGTAAAGCGTTCGTTACCATTGCTGTCAAATGACTTTACAAAAACATCGCTACCGCCTGCAGATTCTTGACCAGGTAGCTCGAGCCGCGTAAACCCTGCCACAAAGATATTGCCGCTAGCATCTACGGCGACAGCACTCGCACCATCGTCTAGGTTAGTACCAAATTGGGTGCGAAACCGCTCAGTACCAGTTGCGTCAAACGACACCAAAAAGGCATCGTTAATGCCCAAGTTGGTACTCGCCAAATCGCCTTCGGTACCACCGACCACGTAGCTGTTACCCGCACTGTCGAGTGCTACGGCGCTAGCAGCATCCCCGCGGTTAGTTCCAAACTGCACTTCATAGAGGGTTTCACCTTGTGGGCTAAGGCTAGTAATAAACGCGTCGCTGCCGCCAAGGTGCTCACTGCGAGGTAGCGCACTTTGGCTAAAGCCCACGATGACCACGTTGCCATCTGGCGTAATCGCAATATCGTTGGCAAGGTCAGTTTGACTCGAGCCAAATTGCCTCAGAAGTGTCTGAGCGGGGGCGACTGTTAGACACATTAGCAAGATACCTAAACCTGTAATACGTACAAAAGAGGGCGACTCGAGCCACTTGCTTACATTCATCATGCACACTCCAATCAAGGGTTAGTAGCTGTCAGGCACACCTGACAGCAGGAATATCACCGTGCATTGTAAAGAGCATGTGCTTAAAAGCACGTGATGAATATCTGATTGAGGTGCTTAATGATGTGTTCATACGGGGTTAGGCGCTAGTAGCACACGCAGATCAAGTTCAGCAGCTAAGTTGATGCCAAACTTGTCCGCCAAAATTTGACGGTACTCCACTTCAGATGTGATGATGTCTTCTTGTTTAGTTTGCCTCTGCCAGTCGGTGGTGATGAGCCGCCCGTTTGAAATGGTGATGCGACCTGTGTCGGTTGCAATACTGCAAACACTTTTTTGGGTAAAGGTGGACGCGCTCGAGGTCTGCTGGTAGCTACACATCTCCGCAAAATCTGCCAGTTGGTAGCCGTCTAAACTAAACGTATATTGAGGCTCAGGATCAGCGCTCGGTTTAGCGCGCCACAAGATGTAACCATCACCATCTGGCGTGAGGTGATAGGTTCCGTTTGCTTGAGGTTGTACGTTGCTAGTGAGTGTAAGCGGTTCTAAAAACGAGTCACCAAAGCCAACATCGACAAGTAACGGTTCAGCAAAGCCGCCTACTAACAAAAGTAGATGGTCAAACGGTGGGCCGAAGTCGGTGCCGTTGTGAACCCTGCCCGCCAACATCTCCACGTCATAACCTAATGACCTTAGTAGCCAACCAAATAAGCCGTTTAACTCATAACAAAAACCACCTCGCCGCTGCTCAACGAGTTTGTCATAAAGGCCAGTAAGCGATAGGTCAATCTTGCGGTTTAAGGGAATATCCAGATTTTCAAACGGTACGGTCTGCACGTGATGTCGGTGCAGCATCGTGAGCGTGTCCTGACTTATGTCCCCATGATTAACAGTACGTTCAGAGCTGTAAATGCGTGCTAGATAACGATCGGCGTTCATACTACAGATTACTCAAAAGCTGCGGAGAAACTCACCGTACGAGCTTCATCAACACCTCAGTCACAGATATGTGTTGATGGATATGTATCGGGAGATTGACATCGTAAAGTTATAACGTTATGATGTTTGAAACTATCATGCTTAGCTTGTGAAAGGGAGTAGCTCGAGGCTATTCATACCAATATCACATTATCTATCTAACGCGTTTAGTTCATGAAGTCCGATGCTGATGATAACTAGTGCGACGAACCAATGATGTACACAGTAGCCCACACGGTTACCATCCTCCGCCATCAAACGCTAAAACTCGCCAACCTGTGATAGACAACATTATGAGCCAAAAACGACCCGCAACCCTCACCAATGCAGCACAACCTCAGCAGGCAGATAGCCTTGTTCGCAGCAGCAAAATACCCATCTACCACCAACTTTATGAGATTTTGCGCGACCGTATTTTGTCAGGCGAATGGCAAGCAGGTGACGTACTACCACCTGAACCAGAACTCATGGCAACGTTTGACGTAAGCCGCATCACCGTGCGCCAAGCTGTGGAACTGCTGGCCAATGAAAACCTCGTCTACAAACGGCGGGGTAAAGGCACCTTTGTGTCCATGGCAACGCTCAAAACAGATGCTAGCCGCTTGGTGGAGTTTGAAGAGGACATGCGCGGCCGCGGCTTGCAACCTACGAGCATTGTGCTCAATACCGAGGTTGTGACGGTTTCACGTGTTACCGCTGACAAGATGAACATTGAGGTAGGAGACGAACTTGCGTTTATTAAACGTTTGTTGCTTGCCAACGGTGAACCCATTTCACTCGAGGAAATCTACCTGGTTCACAAGTATTGCCCTGGCATTTTGGAAGGTCATGATTATGCTAGTGAGTCGCTTTATGAGGTGCTCGAGCGCGACTACGACATTCGCTTTACCCGCGCTGAGCAAACTATTTCTGCGATGGTTGCCCCTGACCACTTGCAGCAGCAACTCAACATGTCCACCAATGAAGCCCTGTTGTTCATTGAACGCATCACCTATTGCCAACGCGACCGTGCCGTGAAGTTTCGGCGTAGTCACTACCGCGCTGACCGCTACGCGTTACAACTTGCGTTAAACCGCTAGACATCACCGCAGGTTAGCCGCTAATCCGTGGTGATGTCTAAATCCATACTCCAAGGATGTTCAACATGTCTGCCCAACTCGCTCCTATTTCGTTACCCGACTTTGGTTTGCCTACCGTTGAACCAACGCTAGACGCCAACATCTACCATACAAGGCTTGAAAACCTTCATGCTGCGGCCAAAGAAAACGGCTACGATGTCGTACTCGTCTATGCTGACCGCGAGCATTCAGCTAACCTTAGCTATCTAACAGGATACGACCCACGCTTTGAAGAAGCATTACTTATCCTCAAAGTTGATTCTGGCAGCAAACCTCATCTACTGGTGGGGAATGAAGGTTACGACTTTAGTGGTATTAGCCCCATTCGGGATGGGCTCGAGGTCATCCTCTACCAAAGTTTTAGCTTGTTAGGTCAAGACCGCAGTCGCAGTCAACCTCTGCAAAATATTTTAGCTGAGGCTGGTGTTGGCAAAGGCAAAAAGCTGGGTGTGATTGGTTGGAAGTATTTTGGGCAGCAGGAAACGGATAGCCCGCAAACGTGGCTCGAGCTACCTGCTTACCTTGCCGACACGTTACGGGACATGACCGGGAACCACGCGCAGGTGGTGAATGCAAGTGCGCTGTTGATGGACTCGAGCACAGGCTTGCGTGCAGTGAATGAGCTCGAGCAACTCGCCCGCTTTGAATTTATTGGCACCCACGCGTCTCAAGCGGTATGCAATGTGCTCTTCGGCGTAAAACCCGGCATGACCGAATTTGAGGCCGTCCAACTCATGAACTTGAACGGCTTACCGCTTTCTTGCCACGTCATGTTATCTGCTGGTGAGCGGGCGTTTTTGGGCATGGGCAGCCCGACTAGCCGCGTGATTCAACACGGCGACCCGTTTACAAATGCTTTGGGTTTGTGGGGTAATCTAACCAGCCGAGCTGGCTTTATGGTGGCGACGGCAGCAGAGCTTCCCGAAGGCATCAAAGATTACCTCAACAAACTGGTTATTCCCTATTTTGAGGCCATTACCGTATGGTACGAGCACATTGGCATCGGCGTAGCAGGCGGCGAGCTTTACGACATCATCCACAGCCGTTTAGGTGATCCCTTTTTTGGTGTCCACCTCAACCCTGGCCATCTGATTCATTTGGATGAATGGCTCAACTCGCCTATTTATGCAGGTTCCACTGAGACACTGACCTCTGGTATGGCCGTTCAGGTGGATGTTATTCCAGCGACAGGCAGCACTTATTACACCACCAACATTGAAGACGGCATCTTGCTCGCTGATGAATCTTTAAGAGCTGCGTTTGCAAGTACCTATCCTGAAGCGTGGGGACGTATTCAAGCACGGCGCACGTTTATGGCAGATGTCCTCGGCATCAACCTCAAGCCAGAAGTTCTACCTGTGTCGAATATTCCTGCCTATTTGCCACCGTTTTTGTTGTCTCCGCACAAGGCGCTTACAAACCTATGAAATCGGTTCTTTGCATCATTGCCCATCCGGATGATGAACTGTTTACGGCTGGCACCTTAGTTCACTTGGCAACGCACGGCGTGGACGTTCATCTAGTTTGTGCCACTCGAGGCGAACAGGGCGCACCCGGCTACCCACCGCTGGATGATTTGACTGAGTTAGGACACATTCGCAGCCAAGAAATGCACTGTGCCGCTGAGGTCATCGGTGCTGCCAGTTTGGAGTTTTTAGGCTATATCGATGAAACAGGGTCAGATGGCGCGTTGATTGAGTTTGCGCACGATTCTGAGCAACTTCGTGACGACATCACTCGAGCCATCCAACAAACCCAAGCTGAGGTTGTCATCACCCACGGCAGTGACGGCGAGTACGGCCACCCTGCTCACAAACTGTTGTATCGGGCTGTGTGTGATGCGGCTCGAGCCCTCACACGTCCTTTGGTGTACAGTTTCCAAGCACTATTTGACGGCCACCCCGACCCCAAAAACGCTAATGCAAGTGATGATGCTGATGTTGTTGTGGACACGGCACGTTACCTCGAATCCTACGTCATACCCATATTTGAATGCCACCGCACGCAAAGTTCATGGTGGCTCCACCTCAAAACCCAAAAACTAGGCCGACCTGCTACCAAACCCGAAGCGTGGCACCTTCACCCGCGCGAAGGGTTGTGCCGTCAGGTGTCGAAAGATACTTCAACTAGCCAAGTTGATGACATCTTTACCCGCTGGCTAGCCGCGCATCCTTCTCAACCAGCTCAATCTTTTGTGGCAGCGGAGCCCTCAGCATGAACTATTTTCCAACGACAGATAAACCTATTTGGGGACACGCTAAGAGCTGGCAAGGCATTGACAAGTGGGAAACAACGCTCGAGTTCACTCACAAACATCCAATTGTGCAAGAGGTTATTCCTGCTACCATCAAGCTCGAGGCAAGCTTGCACTTGCGCGGCAGCAAAGGTACTTATCATCTTCGTTTTCCGGGTGGACATAAAGAAGTCACGCTCGAAGCAGACAGCATCACCCTAGACATAAGCAACCTGCTCACAACCGGCAAACACCTTTACACCATTAAAAGTGAGCACACATTTGAGGCGACGATCAAGGTTTACGCTACCCGCCCTCTAGTTGACGTGCAAGATGAAGGCTATCACATCACCTGGCAAACCTTGGCAGCAGGTGAACGTCAGCAGATGGTCGGTGACCGCCCCGCGCACCGTGTTGGCTTGTGGTCACGTTGGCTCAAGATACTCCCGACTGACAGTCGCCAAACCGTGCTCTCCAGCCAGCAACAAACGCTCACCCAAGCGCGCTTTCATCCACCACTTGCGCAATATCATGCAGATTTTTCCGGGGTGGATGTTGATGATACTCGTTGGCAACAGGTTAACCTACCGCACACTTGGGAAGACGCTCAGACCGAGGGTTATGCGTGGTATCGGCTCGAGCTTCCCCCCCAACTCAACTGGAAAGATCAGCAAGTTGTTCTGCGTATAGAAGATGTCCACACAGAAATGCTGGTCTACGTCAACGGTCACACGGTTGGCTATCAGCAAGCATGTGCAACTAAAAATAAACCTCTACAATTTGAAGTCAGCGCGTTTTTGTATAGGGATGCTCCCAACATCATCACCTTGCGAGTCAGTCAACAGCAAGGCGAGGTCTTTAGTGTTCCACCTGTAACTATTGCGCTAGTTATTCGCTACGGCGTCTCGCTAGCGGGCAAGTTGCATCCGGGTGAGGAAGACGGGCTTCAGATTGGCATTTACGCGGGTGAGGAGCGGCTCGAGCCCTTCGGCTTCTCCCCCACTAGCCACTTCCTGTACCGTCCCCCCGAACTTCATTGTGAAGGTCTGCAGACAGATCATTTTCATGCGTCAATCCGCGCACTAGCTCACGAAAGTAATCACGCTTTGCAAGTTGAGGTGACATATGACGATGATGCGCCGTTGTGGGTGCATGTTCGGCTCGAGGCAGTCCAGTTAGGTCTCAACAAGCTCAACATCAGCCAAAAAAACTCATTTATCTTGCGCATTGATGATGGCAGTAACGATGCTGATGCCCTTTATATTCACCTACCTCAACTTCAGCACTGGCGCGTTACTGAAACGTGGGATGGCACAAGTGTTCCACCAGAAACCCCCTCAACGTCATTTACATCAAGCTGTGAGCTTTTGTTGGCATGTGAGGGCTCTGCAAGCGTAACAATCTCACGTGGTCAAGATGTTAATGAGGTGAGCCTCGAGCAAGCCTTGGGCGACTGGCACGACGCCGTTTATGGCATCGCCCGACCTGTGAAAATGGACGACACCCAAGCAGCCGCGTGGCGCAGCTACAAACAAACCGTCTTGCTCAACGCCCGCAATGTCCTTGATGACGTTGCCCACGGCCTGCTAGCTGCCGTTGACAAACCTGTTTTCCATGTTTACTGGATGCGCGACTGCGCCATCAGTGTGCCGGGCGCGTTTTATACCGGTGGGGACGCCGCCCGCACTGCGCTCGCGAACATTGGCGAGACACTTGACCGCTATGCCAAGGTGCCCGAGTGTATTGGCATTTACCCAGACGGTAGCCCCCGTGAGGGCGGGTTTTCGGACGGTCCCGCGTTGGGAATTTACGCGCAGGGGTATGGGCACGCGCTCACTGGGAAAACGTGGCTCGAGGCCCACTACCAAGCCGTTACCCAACAACTTGACTACTTACTAGCACGGGATATTGCCGACGGCGACCCGCTGGACGGGCTCGTCCGCAGTTCCCAAGGTGACTGGAAAGATGCCATGTCCATGCGTCAATTTGGGCGGGTTGGTGCCGTGTTTTTTGTCAACGTTGCCTATTTGCGTGCGCTCAGGGTGGCAGCGACTATGGCAGATGCCCTTGACAAACCAGCCGATGCAACCCGCTGGCGTAACTTACGCGAGCAAGGCATCACCGTGCTTAATAAAGATGTTGCTGAGGGCGGTTTATGGCTCCCTGAGAAGGGGTATTACGCGGACTGGGTACAGGTGATGGATCAAAAAAGCTGGGTGTATCCACAAGATGTTACCAACCTCACTATTTTTGGTGCGTTTTCCAGTGTTGCCCACGGCATGGCTTTGGCTGAAGGCATCATCCCACCCAAACGTGTTAAGCAAGTTGTTACCGCCATCAGCAATTTTGGGTTACTCGATCCGTTTCCAGCTCCGGCAAAGTATCCTTTTTATGATGTGCTCGGTCAAACCGGCCACAGTGACGTTGATGTCGCTGAGTCCATCAATCTGTCCAATCCATGGCAGCTTAAAGATTACTTTCCAAACTTACCGAATTGGCTCAGCTACGACATGGTGCTGCCGTGGAAAGGCTGGCCGGGCAACCACGTGTGGGGTGGACGTTGGCTTATGGCTGGGGCGTGGCTCACCTTGGGCTTGTGGCGAGCTGGTTACACCGACCTTGCCCAACGTGCGCAAGACAACCTCGCCAAGTCTCTTTTGCGCACACGTCACCCTGGACGTTGTGAAGAGACTGAATCTTACAGTGCAGTGTCGCGTGAAGAAACAGGGTCGCACGTTGACCCGGCAGGCTATTACCAACTGTGGAGTGGGGCAGTGCCGTTACAAACGCTGGTGGAAGGTCAGTATGGCGTGCAACCAACATCCACGGGTGTCTCTTTAGATATACGTCACTACGCCGTTAACGATGGCATTGAACGCGTGCCTATACGCGGCGGCACACTTTCCTGTCAACGAGTGCGCCTAGATAGGTATCACTTGACTGTTGATACGGATACGCCGGGACAGCTCGAGCTTACCCTTCCAGCAAGTACAAGCCTAGACTTGGATCGAGCTGAGCTGCTCGATCAAAATCCTAACCTTACGCGCTACCGTTTGGCGTATCAACCTTACAGCATGTTCAACCTCAAACTAACCAGCTTTTCAACTTTGGCAGGTCAACCCCAATGACAAACACCATGACAACCTCAGTTACAGATGTGACGTCTCAAACAGATACCGTTCTCATCAGCGTCAACGCAGGGAATAGCCCGCGCGTAAACCGGGTGGTGGAGGTAGGGCTCGAGCTAGACCTCAGCCAGATCGCCGGATTACGTTTACACGAATGTGACGCTCAACAACAGATCATCGACCAAAACGTGCCGTTTCAACTTGATGTGCTCGAGCAACCCTCATACACCTTGTCATTTTTGATGAGCGGACGCACAGAGCCTCAACAAACGCGCTACTACCAACTCTGCTTAGACGCTGAATCCATCACCCAACCTCATCCTAAGCCTCTCATCACTGTCCACGAGGTCTACCACCAAGGGCAAGCCGCCTTTCAAGTTCAAACCTCCGCAGCCACACTCATCTTCCACAAACAGGGCGGCGGGTTTGCGTCTTTGATTGATGCTGATGGTGATGACTGGATTAGCTACCGCCCGCAGGGTGGGTCAGACGGCAAATATCGGGGCATTCCTAACATCAAACACCCAGATGATTATTTTCACCCCGGTGCAACCAATGTACGCAGTCAACTTATACACGCAGGTGCGGTCAAATGCCAAATACACACTCAGACACTTGATGGTGTCTGTGACGCTATTTGGGACATCTATCCACACTACATGACGATGACCTTGCGCAAAACACCAGACGTGTATTGGCTGTTGTACGAAGGCACGCCCGGCGGCAAGTTGGATGAAGACAACGACTTTGTGACCTGGTCAGATGGCATGAGCAAGCCGCTTGGTGAACGTTGGGATAAGGTGCTCGAGCCCGGCTGGCTCTACTTTAGCGCCGCTCACAGTCAGCGCAGCCTCTTTTTTGCCCAGCACAATACCGAAGCCAAGTTATCGTCTTACTTTCCCATGGAAGGCAATATGACTGTGTTTGGCTTTGGTCGCAAAGACCTCGAGCACTACCTCACCAGCTGCCCAGCCCAGTATTCATTTGGCTTGGTAGACAGCCACGACCATGCGGATGTAACAGCGCATGTGAACTCTGCCTGTCACGAGTTGCAGGTGGATGTTCAGGTGTCTAGCACTTGAGCATGATGATTTTACGAGGTTGGCAGTTATGAGTGAAATTAACGTCTGGTACGGCAGTGAGCAATACACACCAGCCTGCGGACTAGCACAGCGTTGGGTGAATATTCTAGGACGTGTTTCGCCCGCAGATACCGTTAAACGCCTTCGCTACAAATTAAACAATGGCGACTGGCATGGGTTATCGGTTGGTCCAGATTATCGGCGGCTGAGTGGACATGGTGATTTTAATATTGAGTTAGATGCTGAAGTGCTCGAGCCAGACCTCAATCACGTCACCCTCCAACTGGAAACAACGGATGGTGACATCGTCGAACACCCTGTCAACCTCCACAAATATCAAGATCAAGGTTTGACCTTACCTCACCGCGTTAGTTGGATGAAGTCTAACCTTCAACACGATGCTCATATAGTCGACGGCTTATGGCAAGCTCAAAACGGACACCTTTGGGTCAAAGAAGCTGGTTATGACCGGGCGGTGGCGGTGGGTGGGCTCGAGCTCACCAGCTACGACGTTCGTGTTCCTGTCACCATATACGGTTTTGCCGCTAGTGGTAGCGCGCCTATGAGCGGCGGCTACGGGCTGGGCATTGCCTTACACTGGCAAGGTCATGTGGATTGGGGTGGAGACGCTTACGCCAGCGGGCAACCTCGGCACGGCTATGAACCCATTGGGGCCATGCTGTGGTACGGCTGGGACAAACAATATGGCTTTTGCTTACGGTTAGAAGGTCACGACGCGGTGACGCCGTTAGCGATTGATAGAAGTGGCTTTCAAATGGCGTATGGGCAAACCTATGTGCTGCGGTTTCAAGTCACACATCAGCTTAATGGTCCTTGTCACTATGCACTCAAAGCGTGGCAGGTGGAAGATGTTGAGCCTGATGCATGGTTGCTCGAGGCAGACGGCTCAGACGGCGAACTTACCCACGGCTCAGCACTGTTACTTGCGCATCACACAGTATGCAGTTTTGGTGAAGTGCAACTTAACCCCATCGACAACAGTCAGCGAGGTACGTGATGAGCTGGTACGACATTAACTCAGACACCTTGCGTATTCATACTGAACACCTAGATTATGCTTACGGGTCGGGCTACCTTCACAACGGCGATGGCGTCAGCATCACCAAATTTATAGACCCGCGCACCGGGCAAAACACTGCCTATGGCTTTGACGGACAGTACAAAGGGGATGCTTGGGACGCACACCCAGCCCAGATTTACAGCATCAGTGACCATGCTGATTACGTGGATATTTATGTGCAGACCGGGCAAACTCACAAAATCGATCGCGTTTATAGGGAGCAGGGGGCGCTCGAGCTTATCTATGAGCACAACCACGCCGACTGGACGGAAGATTTTATCCGTACTCATGGGCCAGCCGAGGCCGCCACGTTCATCATGCACGGGCTCGCTGATGTTGTCGGCGTTGGGCAAGGTAAAGCGCTGTGGAATGCCTCCGAAGCAGCTTGCGGGCACAACTACAGCGAATGTTTTTTAGAAGCTGCTGGTGGGAGCGTGCAAGCGTGTGAGCTTGATGGGCACTTTGTTTACGGCTTCATCAACCAAGTCACTGGACACGGCACTGGCTTTGTTTATCCCACCTGGATCACCACACATGAGTGGAAAGTCTGGTGGACCGAAACCCACAAAATTGAGATTGAATACGCCCCGCATGAAAACACTGGGCGGCGGCTTATTTTTCCCATTGCAAACGGGCGCAGCGAGCTTATGGATACCGCCCGTTGGTGGCTCAATACCCGTGCCAATACCCCGCATATACATTCACAAGATTAAGTTCCTATTTTAAGTTGACATCATAACGTTATAACGTTATGATGTTGTTTATCATCCACGAAACTTTTAGATCTATCTTGATTTGTATCTAAGATGTCCGCATTTAAATTTGGCTGCCATCTCACCTAATTGTTTAACGCATTCTTAACGGATGATTGTGAGGCAGTATCAGGCATCTTAATTACTTGATAGTAGATATTTTAATTACTTGATAAAGGAGTTTATATATTGATTAACCCTTAGCCTGATTTACACGTTTATTCATCGTTAGGTTGATTATTTTTAGTCAGATTTTATTTTAAGAGGAGATAGACTTATGGCATCAATCTTTAGCTCGAGGCTTAACTCGAGCCACAGCTCACACCGCTGGCTCTACCGCGTCATTAGCACAGTCATCACCTTAACCTTGGCTGTCCTCGCAAGTGCGCAAGGCATCCCCACCAGTTTCAACGAAGCCCCCAGCCTCGCTGAGCTTGTTGCGGCTGGTGAGCTTCCACCCGTTGAAGAGCGCTTGCCCGTTGCCGAAGACATTTACGTGGTGGATGTCGTCGAAGAAATTGGTGACTACGGCGGCACCTGGAACAACGTCTCGCAGTACAGTTGGGCGGGCCCGTTGCGGCTCATCACTTACGACCCACCTGTACGCTGGGCAGCAGATTACTCGGCTTACGTACCGGGTTCGGTTACATCTTGGGAACACAACGAAGACGGCACCCAACTGACCCTAAACTTACGCCGTGGCATCAAGTGGTCAGACGGCGCAGCGTTCACCACAGAGGATATTCAGT